>JAUVLO010000104.1 GCA_030600695.1 Methanosarcinales archaeon
GATTAGGGATGTGAAGGATGTGCACTGGCTGGATCTGGGGATGCCTGAGGCTGTGTGGGTGCTGGAGGTTGAGAATTTCGGGCCGCTGGTTGTGGGAGTGGATGCAAAGGGCAGGGACCTCTATGAAGAGGTACTTGCCCTAGCTTTGAAATGAAACGGTTCACGATGTATAGCCTTTCCATCTAAGCAAATTGGTATACCAGTAACACTATACCAACAACACTATACCAGTACGACTATAGCCACCAACACTATACCAGCTGGTCAATAGGGACCATATCACCCACTTCCATTAGACTGGACATTGCATGGGTATCGATATTAAACCCCTGCTCCTGGGCCACTGCCATGGGATTAGTGCCACCCGCAACCACAACCCCGAAATGGTCCCGTTCCACGCTCACTCCAAGAACATCGGTATTGGGCTCACCCACTTCCAGGATACCACCAAACCCTGCCGAAACCATATCATCCAGTGTTTCTTCCACCCTATTCCTGGCATTCATAGTGATCTCCCTGAGGTTGGCCAGTATCTTGCCCGAGCCGGTGGTAAGCATATCACTCACCGAAGTCAGGGATTGGGACATCAGTATCTCCAGGGGATCGATCGTAGTGCTGTCGTACCTGACCAGGTCAGTGAAACGTACAGGATTCCCGTCCTTTACTTCAACCAAACCACCAAATCGTGGTTTTACCGGAATGCCGCGCTTTAAAAGAATGCCGTCCACTGTGATGCTGCAAACTGTTGCAATGCCGCACTTGCCCTTGGGGATGATAAAATCATTCACTGATTCGCCGGATGACAGCATCTTTACCAGCGGACTGGCTGTCAATCCACTGAGCATCACATCACGGAAAATAGGCAGGATATTATCGACATCCTCGCAATCTACTAAGGATATGTTGGTCACAATCCTGCCCGAACCTGACGATGGATCGAACGTGACACCATATATCAGGTCCTCGATATTTGAAAGAGCAAATATGATCTGGTTCCCATTCATCTTTCTTAATGTTCTTACTGCCATAACTTTCACCGGATGGTCTGATCACATAATTGATATGATTTGGAATATTGTATGTAACATATTAAAAGGATGCCTATTACTAAAGAAATATATTATAAACTATAAATCCTGTTAAGATATCATGCTTCCTTCGAAAGTAAAGGATTGGATGGTAGCTGGTTTATGGGAAGATATGGACCAGGCAATCTACTCCGTCAACAAGTTAAAACTGTTAAACGGAGCCTACTGGTTCTGGCTCATGTCAGATTATAACCAGGACAACCCCAGAATGCTCCAGGTACTTATCAGCCGCGGGGCTTTTGATTATAACATGAATGATAAACATTTCACCAATAATCAATCCAGTGATGAGGAATTTACATGCTATTGCGGCATTTGGGAATACAGGGACGGTAAGGTATCAGACCTGGTCCATGACAGTTGTGACTGCACTGTAACCCAGGACCAGTTCCTGTGTGTTACCGGATCAGGGTATGAAATCTCGATCACCAACTCATTCCCTGGTTATGATATGATAGTTAAGAACAGGGATTCTGTAGTTACAAAGTTCAGGTCGGTCTCCTCGAAATTCAAAGGAGGATATGTACAGAATCCGCGGGTCAGTTATCCGTCCGTGATAGCCTATAGTGAGGATTTCGATGCCTATGCCCGCAACAGCAGGGGGTTCCAGTATTTCTATTCAAGTAAAATGAGCGACCTGTTCGCGACATGTGAGGGGGAGTTATTCGGACGGGATTTCCAGGGCAGTTTCTGGCTGGAGAGGGCCCTGGGTTTTGGTTCCACGATCCCGTGGAAGATCGTTATGGTCAATTTCAGCGACAAATCCAGGTTGTGGTACCGTTATTTCCCTTCGAAAATCTTTAATTACGGGACTCCGCTTGAGTTCATATTCGATGACATGGTCACAAAAAAGCGCTACCATTTCAGTGAAATGAAGTTTCAGTACACAGGCAGCAATCATGGACCAACAATGAAATTCGGTCTTGGTGTGGATACCATACATCTATCAGCCTCAGGCGATGAGGGTGAAAAAATACGCCTTACTGCAAAGATACTGGACAGGCACTTATACAGGTACGATGTGGCCAGGATAAAGTTCAACTACAACCAGCTCGTGCTTGAAGTAGAGGATATTGAAGCAATAGTAGACGGCACCGACCTGATGCAGGGTAAGAAACAGACATTGAGCTACGGTGAAGATGCCTATTTCAGCTTATAGGATGGAATGGGATAGACTGAGATAGAATGGAATGCATTGGTCATCGGTTAAGGAGTTTGACAGAGTTGGTATGTATTATTTTCCAAAAGACCAATGATTTCATACGATTCTCCAATTTAATTTAAATTGAACACGGATGACACGGATACGATTCTCCAATTTAATTTAAATCGAACACGGATGACACGGATTTGACGGATTTTCACGGATTTGTTTATTTATTATCCGTGCAATTCGTGTTCCATTACAATATTACTTTTAACCGATGACACATGGAATGGAATGGGATGGGATGGAGTGGGTGGTTCATTTCCCGAACCTGCGCTGGCGTTTCTGGTAATCCCTGAGGGCACGCAGGAAATCCAGTTTTCTTAAGTTGACCCAGCTTACATCAGTGAAATATATCTCTGAATATACTGACTGCCAGATTAAAAAATCAGCCAAGCGTTTCCCACCTGAGCGTATCACCAGGTCAGGTTCTTGCTTGATAAGCAGGTGTTGTTCAATGGCAGACCCGTCAATATCCCCAGGTTCCAGCCTACCTGCCCGAACCTCGGACATGATCTCCCTGAATGCTTCTGTCAGTTCTTTTTTGCCGCCATAACCCAGGGATATGTTGATCTGCAGCTTCGATGTCACACCATTCCTGACATTTTCAATCTTCCCGTCAAAAGACAGCAGGTCAATTCCAGCATCCACATCCTGCAATGTATCGGTCAGACATGTTACCAGCTCATCGTAAACCTGGCCCTTGATGGCGGTATCCAGGTCTATCAGGCTGACATAGATCGTGAGGATATTGATACCATATTCCCTGCACCATGTGATAAAGTCAAGTATCCTCCCCGGAGAATCAGTCTCAAGCAGGTCACTTTCTGTAATGATAAGCACGATATGGGCGGGAAGTGAAGAACCATCCTTTCGTATAACCTTCTCAAGCCTTTGCTCATAGAGCCGGGAAAATAATTCCATTGTATACTAGTAATACCTGTAGGATAAATTATTTGTCTTGTGAGGTTATCTAAAACTCTTGATATCAATGTCTGTTGAAATCTGCAATCATGTGTCTTTCAAATATCCGTTATTATTCATACTGTTAGCCATACTGCTGCCCTTTTTCCCGTTGATATACATTGTGGTTGCACTTATTCCCCTTTCAGTTGTCCCTTTATTGAAGTTGCGGCAGCACAGTGCTCTTCTGTCATCACTATCCGGCATATCACTGGGCGTATTTATTATGGGGTCCCTGGCCATTTTAATGGAGTTTTTTGAGTACGAATTTCCGCTGTACATTATAGCAGCTTCAATTTCTATCACCTGCGCAGGTGGTGCGGCAGCATGCGTAATCCGTATGAGGGGAGGGCGGAAACCTGAACTGGACGACAAGTTTATTTCAGCCACGTCAAGTATCGGCCTGATCGTGATCGGTGTATTAACGGCATGTGTACTGGCATACTGGACCATTAGCTTGCTTAATGTCAGCGTAACAATGAGCCAGTTGTTCTTCCTTGCGCTCATTGGTGCCGTGACAGGGGCACTGCTGGAATCCATCCCGTCCAGGACCGATAAGAACCTGACAATGATACTGGGTTCGTCCATGATCATGTGGCTTTTCGCCAGTTTCGGGTATTATGTGAACTTTGACCACTTGTCGGCCACCTTCATCTTCTCATTATTTTTAGCATATCTGGCATACCGTTTTGATATTGCAGATGTGTCAGCTATGCTTTCGGCCACCCTGCTGGGTGTACTGATCATAGTTTTTACCAACATCAACTGGTACCTGATACTGATCACATTTTTCCTGCTTGGGGGGGCTTTTACCAGGTACGGATATGATTATAAGCACATTATGGGGATTGCACAGGGTAAGGGAGGGGTCAGGAGCTATGAGAATGTACTTTGCAATTCTATTACCGCACTCATACTGGCCGTGGCCTATGGTATGTATCACGAGATCTATCCCCAGCTCGGTGCAGTATTGATATTCGCTTACCTTGGTGCAGTGGCAACGGCTACAGGGGATACCCTGGCAAGTGAGATAGGGGAGACATGTAAGGGCAGACCTGTGATGATCACTACCTTTAAACCTGCCAAACCAGGGACAGACGGGGCGGTTTCCAGGCTGGGTGAACTGGTATGTATTGCCGGGTCTGTCATCATCGGTGTGCTGGCTTTGGTGTTGGGTGTGATAGACCTGCCAGCTTCAGGTCCTACTACCTATGTTTTCTGGATGTTGATCGTGGTACTGGGCGGGTTTTTGGGTACTAATTTTGACAGCCTCCTGGGTGCTACTTTCCAGCAGAGGGGCTGGCTCTCCAATAGTGGGGTGAACCTTGCAGCCACAATGGGTGGCGCATTTATATCAGGAGCTGCTTATTATATCCTGTCTGGGCATGTAGTGTAGAGGATATCACTCAGGCCTCCGGAGCCTGGAACCTGGGTTCGACTCCCAGCATGCCCGTTTGCTCTCCTGATTGTGTTTCCCTGATGTCCGGAGCAGGTCGGTTTCGACTCCCGGCGTATCCACTCATATATCCGTTCATTTACATCTAAAAAGTTCTACATAAGCTCAGATTCAAGAAAATGCTCACGTCGTTCGCCTTTTCTAAGCCTGTGGGAAAGTATATACTTTCCTATACATTGAAAAAGAAAAAAAAGGCCCTGTGGGGGGCCAGAGTGGTTTTAAATTTTGTCAACTAATTCAACTTTGATCTTCTTTACGTTAGGTTTCTTGATCTTGTCTGGCATCCAGCTTGGTTTGTTCTTGGGAGCAGAAACCTCTTCTCTCCATCCTTCATATTGGTGGAGCTTCTTTGTACCTCTTTCTCTGAGAATGATCAGTTCTGGCTTCTTCTTGGTTCCTTTTCCCCTGTTAGCTGCTTTGAGAGCGGCTTGCCTGGGCTGTTTACCAGTAAACACTCCATGTTCTTTGCCTTTCTTATCTCTTAATACAAAATTTCTTGTTTCTGTCATAATCAATACCCCTTTAATGGTTTACTGTTACCGCCTATGTTTTTAAGTAATAGTATTTAAACCTATTTCCTGAGTTATGTCGAAGCGTATTGATTTTTCGTTATAGATATCTTTCGTTATAGATATTTGCATCAATATATTCTCATTTACAACGTCAACTGGCTGTGGTTTTTAAATACTTAATAAACGAATTCCATATTTATTACATTACCAATTCATTATTACATGCTTGGAAATTTATCTATCATGTTCGGCATTTTGTCCTTCTGGGCACTTCACATGCCGGAATTTACAGTGTATCCTGAGTTTGATAATCGATTTTATAAGGGCAAATTAGCCCTTCATTTGGATTTACTTTGGCATGTAGTATTTATTCTATGTGCTTACAAAAAGGTTAAATGGAAAAACAATTATTAAGAACCATTCTACCATGTGCTCCGATAGTGTAGCACGGCCAATCATGCAGGACTCTCACTCCTGCGACTGGGGTTCAAATCCCCATCGGAGCACTTAAAAATTTTTTATAATGTATGATTTATAACATTATGTGCTAAATAAACCGTGGAAATATTCAAATAAACACATCATACAAAATAATCCCAACAACTTAAATTTTCCTGAACGGTAATCTCAAATCCACTCATAATGCGCCATGACCTCAGGCTTGAAATCATACAGCATACTCCCTTCCGCATAACCAAAGAACAGGCAGCCTTCACACTCCTTCATAATCTTCCTGCGTTGTTCCCGTGAACTCTCCC
>JAUVLO010000029.1 GCA_030600695.1 Methanosarcinales archaeon
TTTATCATAATTTTTTATAAATTTGCCAAAATTTTCAAAGTTGCTATATATGAATGACCGAATCTTACTCTCATATGGTAGTTTATCAGTCGTCATTTTCCTTTATTACCTTCAATTCAAACCAAAACATTCCAACACATAGTTGTGGAATATCTCTCAAAAATATAAATTTATCGAATTTACTACATTGAACTGTTTGCAAGGAAATGTTTAATTATTTAACAGATAAACCTTCTACATGAAATATGCTACTCCGCTGCTAATATTTGTTATACTGGTTTTTTCAATACAATATGCCGGACACAAACAGGTACTTACCACCACTTCACCTGCCAGCCAGATACTAATGTTCACTTACCCCCTTATCGGCAATTACGGCGTTAGCGACCAGACCTTCCGGTCAGATGGCACAGGTGGGCGCCGGTGCCATTGAGGCAATGAGTTAAAGAGAAGTAGCAATAAAGAGTATTGATAAGCACCACCAGGAGATGTGAACTAATGAAAATACTGGCACTTATGGGCAGCCCCAGGAAAGGGGGCAATACAGACATACTGATCGACAAGGTCATCAACGGCGCACAGGCTGCCGGACACCAGACTGAAAAACTATACTTATACGACCTCACCCTCCTGCCGTGCATAGACTGCCGCAACTGCAGTTCAGGTGACAGGGTCTGCACCAGGGATGACGACATGCAGGATATCTACCCCAAGATCGAGGCTGCTGATGTGATCCTGTTCGGCACACCCCTGTACTGGTACGGACCCACCGGACCAATGAAGCTACTGATGGACAGGCTGCTGCCCTACAGCGAAACCGACAGGTTGAAAGGCAAACGGGCAGTGTTGGTCATCCCATCTGCCGAAGGGGCTGATGCATGTGAGCCTGTTGTTACGATGTTCAGACTGTCCCTGGACTACCTGGGTGTGGATATAGCAGATGTATTGCTGCCAACAGCTTACGGGAAAGGCGAGATTGCCGGGAATGCCGGGGAACTGGAGCGGGCTTATGGGATAGGGGCTGCCCTGTAGCCATAGATGACATCAACTATATTACCGCTATGAACAGCCATACAGGAATGAACCAGACTTCAATCCCATTGAACATTTCCCTTTTAAGATCATTCTTTGAGACTATGACACCTTTATTTAACTTGAATCTCCTACAGAATTTCAAAACAGACTTGATGTCGCTCTGGCCTATTGAATTCTGGTATTTAACTTCTACAGGTAACAGTGTATTGTCAATGGAAACTACAAAGTCCACTTCTTCAACATCCCGCCAGTAACTGACGTTTTCAAACTTCCTGATCAAATGGGTGAATACACAATTTTCCACCAGCACAGGTTCATCAGCAGATGTGGAAATGGCATTCCTGAGCCCTGTATCTATCATATAGACCTTCTTTTCTTTTTGCATCACCGCTTTTGATGAATAGGAAAAATAATTCACCATGAAAACAAGATACGTCTCCTCAAGATACCTGACATACCTGATCACGGTATCCACATCAATACCCAGGGCAGATGAAATTTTCCTGAAGCTGAACCTGTTACCGATATTCTGTGCAAGATACGCTGCAATGCTCTCAAGAGCCCTTACATCCTTGACAGAATACATTTTTAGAACATCTTTGTAGATCGTATCATAGAAATACTGTTTTAATATTTCTCTGGATTTGCCAGCGTCCTCATTAACTGTTCTCGGATAGCCGCCGCAGCGAAGATATTCCTGGAATAAGAGTACCAGTTTATTTTTTACCGGAAGGGCAGCATT
The DNA here is from genome assembly GCA_030600695.1 of Methanosarcinales archaeon. Taxonomy (GTDB): domain Archaea; phylum Halobacteriota; class Methanosarcinia; order Methanosarcinales; family Methanocomedenaceae; genus Methanocomedens_A. The sequence continues at coordinate 1,778 of JAUVLO010000029.1, forward strand.
ATAAGCATCCTCAAAGTTTTCGTAGGAAAAAGCTGCCTTTTCGATCAGGATATTATCCTTAGCCCGTATGAACTCACGGTAAGAAAATGGGTATATCAGGAACCGTAAATTGCGTCCGGTAAGAGCCGCAGATTCATCTTTTATGGCAAGCGAACTTGAACCTGATACAATGAACTTTATATTCGGATACTGGTCGAAGTATTTTTTCAGCCACATCTCCCAGCCTTTGAAATACTGGACCTCATCTATGAAGACATATATCTTCTGGTCTTTTAATTCCTGGGAGATGATCTCCTGGTACGATTCAAACAGTCTGATAAACAGGTCATCTCCCATATCCAGGGTCATTTCCGGATCATCCAGGGATATATACATGATATTCTTTTGGCTGGTTCCGCTTTGCAGGAGTGAGTCTATAAGCTGGTAAATTATGGTTGTTTTTCCAGACCTGCGGGGACCTATGAGAATCAGTATCTCCCGGTCATCTATGAACCGTTCAATTTCCCTTGTTTTTTCACGTGGAATTATATCCTGGTATTCGGATGGGATGTTTCCGGTTGTCCACCAGTTGTTAACCTGGAACAGGTATTCTTTCATATTTATTCTATTTGAGTTTATTATTTATGAAATTGTCGGTTGAATCTGACAATTTTGGTACTAAATTGTCGTTTTGGTCTGACAATTTTAATATTATATTGTCGTTTGTATCTGACAATCCATGTGTCATCGGTTAAAAGTAATATTGTGATAGAACACGGATTGCACGGATGACACGGATGTGCGCGGATACGAAACTAAATCCGTGAAAATCCGTCTAATCCGTGTCATCTGTGTTCTATTTAAACTAAATTGGTTAATCATAACAAATCATTGGTTCTTTGGAAAACGATACATATCGAGCCAGTCAAACTCCTTAACCGATGACTAATGTCTGACAATCTGCTCATTACAGCCCCCACATCGCAGTTCAAATACTGCAATCCCTAAATACTTTCAAAAGAATATCTGGTCGGAGTGATTCAACCATGCCCATTACCAGATTTATACCAAAACAAAAGCGCATGTCCACGACCTTAGGCGGAATGCTCATACTGGTCGGTGAGACCATGTTCCTGTTCTCCCTGTTGAACTTCGTGCTGGTTACCAGGATACAGTACTACAACCCTGGCGACGCCTACATGCGCCAGTTATTCCCCAATTACCTGCTGTTCCTGGGAGCCCTGGCTGCCGGGGCGCTGCTGGCAATGATAATTGTGTACATATTCATCCTGCCCAGTAAGATGGTGTTCTCCCAGCAGCAGGCAGTAAAGGACGACCGCAGTCCCACCCATAACCTGCTCATGGAAGTACACATGGAATTGCAGGAACTGAGGGGTGAAGTGGACGGCCTTCGACAGGCGATAGATAAGGTTTAAGATAATAGGATAGAATAAGAAGTTCACTCTCCTTGTACTTTTAGGGGAGCAGTGTCCCGATAGGGTAGCGGATATCCTTGAAGCTTGCGGAGCTTTAGACCCGGGTTCGAGTCCCGGTCGGGACGTACTTCTTGTCTTTCACAAACGAATTATCCCTTATCTCGAAGGATAAACATCAGGTTCAGCTGACCTGACCAGTGGTTTTGATATATGCCTCCTGGCACAGGGCGGCACTTCATATATACCAGGTGTGATAGCTCTATCCACAGGGGTCCTGACAACCTCACCACTTTTTGTATTACAGCCTTTGCACCTGAAGCCCTGCCCGCTGCCTGCGGATTTCATGCGCTTGCCGCACGTTGGGCAGACAGGATTGCTGGTCTTTTCATAAGCTGCCAGTTCAAGTATCTCTATCTTCTCAACATTCAGGGTCCTGTCTGCAATACCACCATAAACACTCACTCTATCGCCCGGTATCAGTTCTTTGATAATATTCCTGAAACCTTTGGTGGGCTCAAAGGCCGCACACCCGATGCTGCCTGAACCCTTCAGGGTGAAGAACATATGACCGCCCCTGATAGTTACCGGCCTGTCAACCACAGTCCCTGTCAACTTGTAAGACCGTTCTTCCAGTACATCACATATCTGTGCATCAAGCAGGTGAAAATCCGTTCCCTGGTTGGTCATGTACAAAAGTGAAAGCCCGGCAGGTTCTGAGCCGATAATGTCGAAAGCCTTTTCAATGGACCGGATATCATCGCCCCTGATCCCGAACAGTATAGGGTCAGGGGAGTGTGGCGCAAATACAATAGTGTTATTGGAAATATCCACAGTATCCCATGTTCCAGGGTACGTCTCCCTGTCAGCCCTGAACACAGATTCCCTGTCTATCTCCCTGGGTGTGCCAAAGTTCCCTGGCTGGCGGTAGACGATAAGTTCATAGGTATGGTCGGGCAGGCCGCACATCACAGAACCGCATGCTGCCAGGGCACCGATAAGGCCGCGCCCGTTCTTGAATCCCTTGTGTTTTATCCCGTATTTACCAATAAGGGAGCGGGCATCCTCCACAGCCAATACATCACGCATGGCCTGCCACATGAAACGTTCCAGGTCTTCCCTGAATCCAGGGTCGTTTCGTGCCTGGTCGTTTAAGAAAACTATGCCAGGGTTAGTATTTTCGCAGTCCATGTCTGCCATGTCTTGTACAAGGGATATGGCAGTATTCACGATCTGCTCTTCAGAATCCGGGTAACTATCTATCTCTACTGCCAGTGCCGCATTGCCCCGGGTCTTGTACTTTATGTTAGGGTTCAACCTGATAAGGTGGGGCAGCCCTTTGATATCTCCCAGGTCTTTTAGTTTGCCGATAAGGATAGCTGTCAGATAGGTGGTGCACATCCCATCAACAGAGTCTGTATCATCAATTCCTATGATCATGGGATGGTTCCGTTAAACACAGTAACAGCCGGCCCTTCCATGAATGCAATATCATTTTCAATAGTGATATTGAGTGTGCCGCCCAGTGTGTTTATTGTGACTTCATTACCGGTCAGGCCCAGGCGGTGAGCAATCACGGCAGCAGCCACTGAGCCTGTACCGCAGCTAAGGGTCTCACCCTCTATACCCCGTTCATAGGTGCGCACGTTCAAGACGCCGTCAGGCGTAAAATTGACAAAATTTACATTTGTTCCTTTTGGGAATGCAGAGTTGTACCTGATGGGCGGGGCCAGTCTGTCTATATCGACACTTTCCAGTTCATCCACAAATATCACGGCATGGGGCACGCCTGTATTGACTACCGAGACCTGCATATCTTCAAGTGTTTCGTCAATGAACTCGCCTTCGCCTTTCATGGGTATGTCTTTCCTGTTAAACAGGGGTTTTCCCATGTTCACCTTCACCCACACCTTATTACCCTGGCCTTTCACTTCAACAGGGAGTATCCCCGCCACGGTCTCTACTATTGCAGTGCCAGGGGAGATGTATCCTGCATCCAGGGCATATTTCACCAGACACCTGATGCCGTTGCCGCACATCTCTGCCTCTGAGCGGTCGGGCTGGAAAAGCTTCATTTTTATGTTAGACGAAGCTGATCCTGACAGGAAGATCACACCATCAGCGCCGATGCCGAACCGCCTGTCGCAGTACTTTTCTGCAAAGCCGGGTTTGATATTATCCGGTACTACTAAGCCGCTGTATTCGTCGATGACAATGAAATCGTTGCCATTTCCATGGAGCTTGGTGAATTGTATCATAGTAGCAGAAATCGACAGGTTTCGGGATAAACTTTTCGACTGACATACTGACATACTAAAATCATATAAATTGTTTTACTATATCACAATTCATTGCATTGGTCATCGGTTAAGGAGTTTGACAGAGTCGGTAATTTAATTTAAATCGAATACGGATGACACGGATTTGACGGATTTTCACGGATTTATTTTTTATCCGTGCGCATCCGTGTCATCCGTGCAATCCGTGTTCCATTACAATATTACTCTTAACCGATGGCACATGCAATTCATTGTGACTGGTCCAAATTCATTTGCAAATCCACGATTTATGGAGTCGTACCCAATTATGGGGTAGTACCCAATAATAGTGTAAATTACATATAAATTTTCAAGCTTTGATTGCCATATAATTTAAATACTATTATTCAGAATATTATAATGACTAAATGATAATAAAATACACTATGTAGGAACGGGTAAATGGAGCGAATAACAACAGGGATTGCTGAGCTGGACGAAAAGGTTAGCGGAGGTTACCCAAAGAGTAAAACAATGTTGATAACCGGTGCTCCCGGCACTGGAAAAACAATATTCGGACTGCATTTCCTTTATAAAGGCTGCATCGATGGCAGGAAATGTATGCTCATTGCAACAGAAGAGATGCCGGAAGACATTCTCACAGAGGCAGGGATACTCGGGCTTGACCTGCGACCGTATGTCGATAGCGGACAGCTTATGATCGATCGCGTGCTTGAAGCAAGAACTGAAAGTACCAAAATGGCGGCACAATTTGGAACTGGATTCGAGATCACTGAAATGGACATACTTGAGCGAGTTCAATCTGTGCCGGATGATGTTGAAGTGGTGGTTATCGATAACATTGGGATATTTGCACTGGACTTGAGTATAAAAGAATTCAGGAACAAGATCGACACCATAAACTACATTCTTAGCGGCAAAGGCTGTACCACAGTGTTCATCATGGATGAAACTGCGTATGAACTGACCCACATGCTGGCAGAATATTCGGTATACGGTTCTATTAAACTTATGATAAAAGATAACCCATACACAGGTATGAGGGAGCGTTACCTGGATATTCCTAAGATGCGCGGTACCGACATTTCACTGGAATTATCTGTATTCGACATCACATCAAAGGGTATCATATTCCGTAAACCCGGTAAAAAGATCGGATAAAGGAGGTAAAAAGATAATGGAACGGATATCAACAGGAATAGATGAACTGGATGCAAAGCTTAGCGGAGGTTATGTAAAAGGTAAAGGAATACTTGTAACAGGAGCTTCCGGTACCGGGAAGACTATCTTTGCGCTTCACTTTATCTACAGATCTTGCCTGGATGGTAAGAAGTGTATGCTGATCGCAACAGAAGAGACACCTGAAGATATACTTCACCAGGGAGGAATACTGGGGCTTGACCTTAACAAATATTATGAGAACGGTCTGCTTACTATTGAACGTGTATTTGAGAGCCGTTCGTATCAAGCTGACCAGAAGAAAAAATATGGATTCGAAACCGAAGGTCTTGATATAGACTTACCCTATCTTGCCGATTCTGTGACGGAAGGTACGGATATTGTCGTTATTGATAACATTGGGGTATTTACCCTGCGCTTAACAGCCCAGGATTTTAGGGAACAGTTTGATGTATTGAATTATACACTCGACAAAAAGGGATATACTACCATATTTATTATGGACGACACTGCATACAATATGACCCACCAGATTGCAGATTATTCTGTTTATGGTTCAGTCAAGCTTGTAGTAAAGGAAAATCCATACACTGGTAAAATGGAGCGTTATATGGGTGTTCCTAAAATGCGAAGCACCAATATTTTACCTGATATGGTTATGTTTGAAATAACATCTGAAGGGATTAAACTTAAAAAATCAAAGCAATAAGAATAGATCTGGAGATTAAAGCAGAATATGAGTGAAAAGATGTAGTCTTAGTATATTTTTCACTGTCTATAAAGTATAACTTTGTGTAGTCAAGTAACTGTGAACAAAGTAAGCAGTTTCTTGCTGTATATATAAAGTATGACTTGTATACTCAAGAAAATCCGACCGATGGGAGGATTTTGTTCTCCCTGCGGTTGCTGTGGTATTCTTCGAACCGGAACTGTACAATAAAAGAAGAGGCGAAAGAATGAAACTTACCCTGAAGTTGATAATGATGGGGCTGGCTGTTATCTTAATTACAACGCTCGTTCTTACTATGGCAGTACATGTATTACTGTGTGAACTTTCTGAAACTGAGATGGAAAATGATATGAAAAGCCACGCCAACATTGCCATCACAGAATATTCTGAAAATTTTGATGAAATGAAACAATTTACAGATTTTATTGCCAGGAGAAATGTATTTTTAACACCATTCAAAGAAAAAGATTCGGCAGCCATGCATACACTTTTAGCGTACGAGAAGGCACAGGTCGATATGGATTTTGTGACTGTAGTGGATGCAAATATGACAGTTCTTGCCAGGGCTAATACAGACATTTCAGGGGATATAGCCCCTTTCAATGAACTTGTTGAAAATGTCCTGCAAGGTAACCACCTATCATCTACTGAAATTGTCAGCCAGAGTGACCTGGGCAAGGAAAATCTCGATACAATTATACCGATCAAAGCTGACACCGGACTGGAAAATGCCGGAACCATCACTTCCGCCATGGTACAGGTATATCTCACTCCAATATATGTGGACGAACGTATTGAAGGAGTATTAATAAGCGGCAGGGTATTGAATAACAGGAACCGGGTGGCGAATGATATTGACACCATACTCACAGATGCCACCACAACAGTGTACCAGGGACAATACTGTATTGCAACCAGTTCAATAACCGGAAACAATGTACTTCTCGGCACTTCGCTTCCAGTAGATATCCTTGAAGAACTTCAAATGGGAATGAACTCTATTGGTGAAATAGAGAGATTTTCGAGACCATATGTTTACGGGGCCGTCCCTATCACAAACTATAATGGCGACATGATCGGGGCACTTGTTGTAAGCAGTCCGAAGGAAGGGTATTTAGCAGCATCAAATACTGCAAGCAAAACAATACTCTTCATTATGATTGTAACTTTGTTCGTTACAGCCGAAATTTTATTTTATGCATCAAATAGAATAATATCTCCTCTTGCCCAGCTTAACAAAGCTGTTAAGTATGTGGCTGCCGGGAAAGGATATAAAAAAGTAGAGATAGAGACCAATGACGAAGTAGGCGAAATGGCTGAATCCTTCAACTATATGGTGGATTCACTGGAAACGAGGGATGAAAAAGCATTGGAATCAAACGAAGAGCTTCACCAGCTAAACGAATCACTTCGGGAACAGGCTATTTACCTTGAAGCACAGCAAAAGCAGTCGGCTGCATATACCGAGATACTCACACGTTTAGGCAGCACCATAGACCTGGATACGATCTTAAGAGAAGGTCTTGGCAATCTTATGGAATATACAAATTCACCGCTTGGTGCGGTCTATCTATATGACCCGGATCGCAAGGTGCTTGTACCGTTTGCCACCAATGGTGCGAAAAAAGTGGTTTCGGAGCAGGAATTCGATCTGGACGAAGGTATTCCTGGCCAGACTGCCGTTAAGAAAGAAATGATAGTGGTAACAGATATTCCGGCAGACAGTATATACAGGATAGAAGCAGGACTGTGTGAAATCGCGCCAAAGACTATTATTAGCACTCCGATGGTCTTCAAGGACATGCTTTTGGGTGTTATGATCACCTGCCATTTCGGTGACGTCCCGCCTGATATGCTGGATTTTATGAAACGAATAGTTGACCAGCATGCAGTGGCTGTCAATAATGCAAAGACCCACCTGCAAACACAGACGATGGCAAGCACATTAAAAGAGCAGCGTGACGAACTCAACATAAAGACACAGGAACTTGTAGCAGCCAGCAAGACAAAGTCTGAGTTCCTGGCTAACATGAGCCATGAACTGAGAACACCACTAAATTCGATCATAGGTTTTTCAGAAATACTGCACGATGCAACATTCGGTGCCCTTAATGAAAAGCAGTCAAGGTATGTCAGTAATATCCTGACAAGCGGCAAGCATCTCTTAGGTCTTATAAACGATATACTTGACCTGTCAAAAGTCGAAGCCGGGAAGATGGAACTGCAATATGAAGAGTTCAATGTTCCGGATGCCATTAATGAAGTAAATACGGTGACAGCGCCCCTGGCAGCAAAGAAGAATATTGTAATAGAAACGAATATCGATCCCGAACTTACGACTATCGTGGCAGATAAGGGTAAGATCAAGCAGGTATTCTACAATCTCATAAGCAACGCCACAAAATTCACACCTAAAAAAGGCTTGATCACCATAGATGGTCAGCGTGTAGGGGATATGGCACAGTTTGAGGTCAAAGATACAGGGATTGGAATATCGAAGGATGACCAGAAAAAGCTATTCCGGTCTTTTATACAGCTTGATGCATCTACTTCCAGGGAATATAGTGGAACTGGACTCGGGCTTGTCCTTGTTAAGCGGTTCGTGGAACAGCACGGTGGTGAGGTCAGGCTGGAAAGTGAACCCGGCAAGGGCAGTTCGTTTATTTTCACCATACCGATAGAAGGTAAAATAAAAGCACCTGCCGCTATTAAAGAACCCGGGCCAAAGGCCGGGACTAAAGTAACCGCTATTCCCGAAGTAAGCGCAATTCCTGAAGTACCTGCAGTGAAAGAAACTGCGGTCGCAGAGGCTAAGGCTGGGACGGCTAAAATGCCTGAAGTACCCGCGGTGAAAAAAACAGTGACAGAAGCAGACCTTGAACCAATCAAAATACCATCGATCGTTGAGCCTGAAGGTGCAACAGGGAATGAACCGCTTATCCTTGTTGTGGAAGATGATATAAATGCAAGCGAACTACTTACAATCACGCTCACAAAAGCAGGATACAGGGCTGTACCTGCCTATACAGGCAAAGAGGCACTGGCATTAGTGGAAAAAATGGAACCGTTTGCCATTACACTGGATATCATGCTTCCGGGTATGGACGGATGGGAAGTGCTCAACCGCCTGAAAGATAATCCCAATACCTGCCATATCCCGGTGATAGTCATTTCAATGGTAGATAACAAAGAGATAGGTTTCGCACTGGGAGTCATTGATTACTTTGTTAAGCCTGTGGAAAAATCTACACTTCTCGCTTCGCTGGGTAATCTTAAGAAAGCGTTAAAAGTTAAGGCCATGAAAGTCCTTATTGTGGACGATGAGCCAAATGTTGTTGAAATGATGTCAGCAATGATCGAGTCGGATAGGTGTGGTGTGATAAGGGCATACGGTGGACAGGAGGGAATAGATAAGGCAATACGCGAACATCCTGATGTGTTGATACTCGACCTTATGATGCCTGTAATCACTGGTTTTGATGTAATCTCCACACTGAAAGCCGACCCTGGAACAAAAGATATCCCGATCATCATCTGTACGGCAAAAGAACTTACAAGTGATGATATAAAAGTGCTGAACGATAATGTAGTTTCTATTATGCCTAAGGGAATGTTTACTGCAGATAATATCCTGGATGAAATCGAAAAAATTACAGTATTGGGGGAAAAGGAATAATGACTTATATACTGGTTGTTGAAGATAATCCAATGAACATGGAACTGGCAGTCGATCTGCTTGAATCATACGGATATGAGGTGACAGGTGCAGAAGACGGCATCAGGGCACTTGAACTTGTGAAAGAGGCAGAGTTTGACCTGATACTCCTGGATATGCATCTCCCAAAAATGGACGGCCTCGAAGTACTTTCAAAGCTTAAGAGTGAACCGGATACTGCAAATATTCCTATAGTCGCATTGACAGCACACGCCATGATGGGAGATGAAGAGCGGTTCCTAAGTGCCGGATGTATCGGGTATATCCCAAAACCTATCGATGTCCACCAGTTCAAGGCGATAGTAGCGGGTTATCTTGGAGAATAAAACAATATTTAATACAAAGGAAGGTTGGTTATTTTCATGCCGGAAGAAGAAATGCCAAAAATATTGATCGTTGATGACGAACCAATAAATGTGGAATTGATGGAGGCACATCTAGCAGGAGAATATAATATTCTAACCGCATACAACGGCGAGGAAGCACTTGAAAAGGTAAAAAGCGAACATCCTGACCTTATTCTTCTTGATATCATGATGCCTGGTATGGATGGATATGAGGTCTGCCGTATACTGAAAAACGACCCGGGAACCCAATTTATTCCAATCGTCATGGTGACTGCGCTCTCCGAACGTGATGACCGGATAAAGGGTATTGAAGTTGGGGCAGATGAGTTCCTCACAAAGCCAGTGGATAAGGTGGAACTCATGTCAAGGGTAAAGTCACTGATACGTGTCAAACATTTGCACAATCGTCTTGTATCCGAACGCGATGTGCTGGATGTGCAAAACCGTATTCGAAGTGTTCTGACTGCAATAATCCCTATCTTGCTAAAGCCTCTCCCTCCAGAGCATAAAAAGATCGTTATTCACCAGATGACTGATATGGTCGAGAAAACCATCCTGGAAATATATCCGATCGATACGGGAAACACCGACATTGAATGTATTGGAGATGTTTGCGCAAATGTGATGAACCAGCTTGGTGCAACCTTTGTTAGTGAATCTTCTGAAGAAGGGGTGGTGTGTACGGTTAAAGGAACTGTCTGTCCATGGGGTGCAGAGGAAGCGCGAAGAAACCCGATCCTATGTAACCTGACAAGAGGGATATTTTCAAGGATAGCTGCGAGAGCACCCGGTAACCGGGAGGTGCAGGTGCTAAAGACCATTGGGAATGGGGATGAATGCTGTCTTTTCAAGATTGACACGGTCTAATTTTTTTCATCAATACCAAACAATGTTATAATAGGAGAAATAGGAGATTAATAAAATGGGCAGGGAACAGGATGAACAGACTGGGAACACTGATACTGAGTCGAACCCCTCCTTATTATCTAATGTCTTAACTGCCTTAAAACGTATCAGGAAGAAGGAACTAAAAACTCTTCCCCCATACGACCCTGCGGTACATGAACCCCTGATCGATTACGAAGTGCCGGATGGCTATACCGAACTTGAACGGTACTGGGTGGACGAGCCTTATGCTTTTATCAGTATCATACAGAATCAGGAGATGGCTCAATACCATATAGTTGAGCCTTCACTTACAGCATTTGAAAAGGAGATACTTGAGCGGGGATATGAAGACCTGCAGGATATCCTGACCCTGGAAGATATGAAGTCCGGGGCAGATAAAGAAACTATACTGACACATAAGGCACTCAGCCTTTTTGACCACTACCACGCATTGCTTGAATTGCCGTCCCTGCATAGGATAATGTATTACTTGCGCCGGAATTTCATAAATTACGGAAGGATTCATGCTTTGGTAATGGACCCTTATATCGAGGATATCTCTTGTGATGGTATCGACATACCAATTTTTCTCTATCACATAAAATACCACGATATCATGACAAACATCTCCTTTGAAGAATCTGATCTGAACTCGTTTGTTATCAATCTCTGCCAGAGGGGCGGCAAGCAGATATCTGTCGGGGAGCCTATGGTGGATGCGACCCTACCTGGCGGCTCAAGGCTGCAGGCAACACTTGGTAAGGAAGTAACAACCCGCGGCAGTTCGTTCACTATACGTAAGTTCAAAGGTGACCCCATAACACCCATCGACCTTATGGGATATGAGACCTGTAGCACTGAAATGCTGGCATATTTCTGGCTTGCAATTGAGAACAAGCGCAGTATTATCTTTGCAGGGGGCACGGCATCCGGGAAGACGTCAATGTTAAATGCCGTATCCCTTTTCATAACACCTCTCTCAAAGGTCATATCCATAGAAGATACACGTGAACTTACACTGCATCATGATAACTGGATTGCAGGGCTTACCCGTGAGTCGATCGCAGTTGGCGGAGCAGGGGATGTGTCCATGTATGACCTTCTGCGTGCAGCCTTACGGCAGCGTCCTGAATACATACTTGTCGGGGAAGTGCGCGGCGTAGAAGCACTGACACTCTTCCAGGCAATGTCAACAGGTCATACCACTTATTCTACTATGCATGCAGGTGATGTAAAGACCGTTGTGAACCGGCTTGAGAACGAGCCTATCAATGTACCGCATGTGATGATGCAATCACTTGACATCATCTGTATCCAGATACAGACCCACGTAAATGATAAAAGGGTAAGGCGAACCCAGAGCGTTGTCGAAGTGACAGGACTTGATCCCAAAGCAGGCAATATACGAATTAACGAACTGTTCCACTGGGATCCTACGGCGGATTCGTTCAACCATGCAGGGGATTCGTATGTGCTGAATAATGTGATGCAATTAAGAGGATGGGACCGGAAGAAAATGCTTGACGAACTAAACGAACGCCAGAGTATCCTTGATTATATGAGTGAACAGAATATGCGTGATTATGTCAGCGTATCAGTTGTAGTACAGGCCTACTCTACAAACCCCAAACTTGTACTTAAGGCAATTGAGAACGACACATTACAGGAGATGATCTCACAGACCACTTCTAGACCGGTATAGGGATGTGAGAGTGTAGCCATGGATTTTATAGACAGGACAGCGTATCGAATATTTGGTAGCCGGATTCGCAGCCGTGCTGAGAAATACCACGAACTCCAGATAAAGATACGGCAAGCTAACATACCATCACCGGTTGATCAGTATGTATCAACAGCCTATTTCTATTCCATACTTACAGGGATTGTTGCAGGCCTCATAGGATTCAGGCTATCACTGGATGTATTCAATAGTATCACCATTCCTGCTATAACACCCGGCACAGGAGCCTTATCTAATTGGGTGGAAGCAAACACGAACGGGCTGCTGGCAGTTGCTACGGGACTGCTGTTCTTTCTCATTTTTCTACAGATCGTATATTTTACCTATACCTCGATCCCCACAGTTAAAGCAAGCATCCGCAAGTCTGCTATTGACCTGTCCCTGCCTCATGCAGTCATCTACCTGTATGCATTGAGCCGCGGGGGAATGAACATGATTGATATTTTCAGGTCATTGAGCACATATTCCTACATCTACGGCACAGCGGCTGAGGAATTTGGAAATATAGTAAGGGATATTGAATATTTTAATCATGACCTGCTGACGGCTCTTCGCAATGCAAGTATTCGTACACCGTCTGAAAAGTTCAAGGATTTCCTGGATGGCATGGACTCTGTGATCACAAGCGGTGGGAATATTACAGCATACCTGAAAAACAAATCGCAACAGTACCAGTCTATTGCAGTGCGGGAACAGAAAAACTTCATAGAAACACTCGGGGTTCTGGCTGAAGTCTATATCTCAGTTTTCGTGGCAGGTCCGCTATTCCTCATTACCATTCTTGTTATACTTGGCCTTATAGGACCCGGTGCTACTGAGTTATTATATCTGCTGGTGTATGCAATCATTCCCGTTGGTACGCTAATATTCATGCTGGTTCTTGGTATTCTGACTGGTGCCAGTATGAATGTTACAAAAACGTATATACTAGAAACAAAACTCACGGCCTTTAAAGAAGTTCCTTTAAAACCCGTTTTAGATCTGGAGGAGGAATCCAGACTTATCAAATGGATGAGATTTTATAAATCTATCTCCCAAATTGCTGATGTTGTACTGCATCCCATGCGGATGATGCAGAATAATGCCAGAAATACATTTGTAATAACTGTTCCTGTTGGAATCCTGTATTTAGCGTATGTAATATCTGAAAAAGGAGTTAGTGTCGGCAGTATCCACCTTGGTCGTTTCAATGTCGGGCAATTGGCTGTACTGGACGACCACATAATATTCTCGGTTTTGATCGTACTGGTACCTTTCGTAGTATTCTACGAACTAAAGGCCAGACGGGTTAAGCAGATCGAGGATATGATGCCCGAGTTCTTAAAAAGGCTGGCAAGCATAAACGAAGCCGGTATTTCACTCACTGATGCTATTGCCATGACCGCACAATCAAAGATCGGGATATTGCGTGATGAGATCAAGCGTGTGTCAGAGGATATATCATGGGGTGCGTCCACGGCGTCGGCATTGAGTAAACTGGAATACCGCATACGGACGGACATAACCACCCGCATTATAACCCTCATTATTAAAGCAAGCGAATCCACAAGCGATGTTAGAAGTGTCCTTACTATTGCAGCAAGCAATGCTGATGTTGAAAAACAATTGAAGACTGCACGTTCTGCTGAGATGTTCGTGTATGTGTTCATCGTTTACATAGCGTTCTTTGTGTTCCTGTTCATTGTTTATGTGCTTACTGCATTTTTCCTGCCCGCAATCCCTGCTTCGGTTGGTGAAGCCGCTGTAGATCTACCGATAATCCAGGGTTTTGATATAGAGGAGTATACAACACTGTTCTTCCACGCCGCTGTAATACAGGGGTTCTGCTCGGGTTTGGTCGCTGGGCAGATGGGCAGTGGAAGTGCATCTGCCGGGCTTAAACATTCGGTTATCATGATAATAATATCATACGGAGTGTTTGCGATATTAATCTAGGGAGAGGGTCTTACATATGAGGGATGATATGACAAAAAGTACGAAAGCATTTACAGAAAACGGCGATGCGGTTTCCGATGTGATAGGGGAACTGCTTATGACGGCAGTTGCATTTATTGCTTTTGGGATTATCGCTGTGTTCGTACTTTCGTTTCATGGTACAACCATGACGCATGTGGATGTCGATGGATGGGTGGATGTAAATGATGATACTGTCCACTTAAGGCACAGCGGCGGGGATATTGTTAATACTTCTTATATCAGGATACTACTGAACCTTAACGGGACCGGGAAGGAACTTTCACCTGATGATGTTTATGCGCTCCTTGGAAGCAGCACATGGGGGTTAGGGGATACTATTGTTATCAATACTTCGCAACTCTGGAGTATCACGATATCTGAAGATGATTATGTGGATGGGACTATTGTCCACACCGGACATAATATTGTAATGGTAAAGGGTGTACTTCTCGGAGAAGTAGCAGAAGTGATAGGAACTCCAACACCGCCACCACCATCAGGCGAGATATTTTCTCCTACATCAGTGTATGATACATCAGGCGGTAATGCTACTGTTGGACAGGTCGAGACAGACGGAGATGGTTTGAACACTACCTATAAGATCCCGAAGAAACAAGGCTATGAAACAGTATATCAGCAGTTCAATTTCACTCCTGAACTTACCTCTTCTCCAACCAAGGTATTGGTGCGGATCAATCATACTGAACCAAATGCCGATTCTGTTAAGATAGAGGTATGGGAGCAGGATACATCGGTCTGGCATGACGAAACGATAACAAAAAATACGACATGGTGGCTGGATGAGGTGAATGTATCTTCATATATTAATACGCTGGATGATATCAATAATCTCACAGTACGGTATCTGGCATACAGAAATCCTCCGCAGGATAATTCGAGTATCGAATACGTAGCCGTGTACGTGGAGTGCTTAGCATGAAACACATTGTACCGGCATTTATAGTCACGAACATAATATCTTTGACATATATCCTGACCACTTTGCGCTCTTTGCGACCTACACGCCCTACAGGCGTAGCAGGCACTCAACTCGTAGGAGGTGAGTGTCCTTTGTGGTATATGATTTTAGTCACCGCAAAGAGCGCGAAGTCCGCAAAGATTTGTTTGAATTGTTTGGTTTTTGACTACAATAAATTTCGTGTGTCGGACCGGGCAATCTCATCAGTCGTATCTGCGATCCTGGTCCTGGGACTTATCGTTGCATTTACCACCACGATCCATGTCAGTTATAT
>JAUVLO010000101.1 GCA_030600695.1 Methanosarcinales archaeon
GCTCACGGACGAGCAGGCACTGGAGCATGTCATTGAAACACTTGAAGTGGGGGGCGAGCACATAACCAACATTGAATCCAACCGGCCCAGCCTGGAAGATGTGTTCATTCATTTTGCAGAGGAGGAATGGCATTGACCATAACCTCCGTAATTAAAAAAGACCTGAAGATATATATCCGCCACCGCAAGACAGTACTCCTGATCTTCCTGACACCCATACTTATCATGATATTGATTGGGTCAATGTTCACAGGCGGTACAGACCAGGGTCTTAAGGATATCAGGCTGGGTGTCGGCGGAGGCTCGGAACTGGGCGGGGAAATAATCCGGGAATTGAACGACAGCCAGATGTTCCTGATCACGACTGAGAACACATCCGACCCCGCAGTTATTGAAGAGGGTGTAAGGGCAGGGAAATACAGTGCAGGTATCTTCATACCCATGGATGAGACCCAGGCAATGAAATTGTATATTGACAATTCCAGGGTCCTGGTTGCCCCGGTCATATCCACAGTGTTCATGACCATCACTGAAAAGATGTCCTACGAACTCACCCTCGGGTTTCTCAGCCTGCTCTGGGAAGACCTGGCCCAGATGGAGGCTAAACTGGGCCCCTTACAGGAAGGGGTCATTGGCATTAACAGCAGTATCATTTCACTCAACAGCAGTACCCAGGAGGTGATATTTGCACTGGATGAGCTCAATGCGACCAGCCTGAATGCTTCGGTGGCTGAGATGAAACAGACCCTGCGGCAGATGAAGATCGACCTGAACCAGACCGCTGCCGACATTAATGAAAGCCGCCTTGAGATCAGGCAGTTGGATGAGAATGTGAGTTCCATCCATAGTGATGCTGCCCTGTTAAGGGATGAACTGAAAGTGGTGGTGGATGATATCGATGCCACCGACGCCGCACTGCTGGACCTTCAGACCGGTTTGCAGCAGACCTATGACCTCACATGCACCATCGACCCGTCACAGTCCCAGTGCATCACACTGGCAGATACCATCCAGCAGATATCGGATACCAGGAGTTTGCTACAGGAGCACACTGCACCTGTGATATCGCTGTACAACAGCCTTGACAATGTGGCACAGACCAGTGCAGAACTGCATGATAAACTGAACCGAACAGATGCCCGCCTTCAGGAAATGCATAAGTCCATCAACAACTACACACTTGAGATATCCAACATCAATGAGAATATTGCAGATATTAAGAATGTTGTGACTACCCTGGAGAATGTGAAAGACCGATCGGCAAACACCTCGCAGCAGCTTGAGAACCTTTCCACTGGCATGGCTAACAGCACGGCTTCGCTGGTTTCAGAGATCGAGAGGACCAAGGGTGTGATCAATGAGATCACAACGAAATCGCCCACTAATATTGCCGCTCCTGTGACAATGGAAATGGAAAAGGTGTTCGAGGATAAGTCCCAGCTTGATTTTTTAATGCCTGGCATTATATCGATTGTGCTGATGTTCATTTCGTTCATGCTGGCATCCATTACCATAATCCAGGAGAGGACCCAGAAGACCCTGGTACGCACACTGCTCACGCCCCTGAGTCTTGGGGAGTTCATCTTTGCCAAAACTTTTGCGCTGATACTCATCGCCCTGCTGCAGGGTATTATCATGATCATTGTTGCCTTTTTGTTATACGGGGTGCTCATCCCTGTATCCCAGTGGGGCGCGCTGTTTTTGGTGATCCTGGTGTATTCGGCATCGTTTATCGGTATCGGGATGGCGCTGGCCACGCTTGCAGATTCAGAGAACACGGCAATGCTGATGTCCCTGGTGCTAAGCATTCCTATGCTGTTCTTATGCGGTATGTTCTTCCCGTTCGAAACTATGCCGCCGCTGATGGCATGGCTGGGTAATGTCCTGCCTATCACTATGGGTATAAGGGCGCTGGATTCGGTGCTGATATACCAGCAGGGGTTCGATGTGCTGCTGGGACACTTGATGCCGTTGTTGGGTTACGGCGTGGCCGGGCTGGGGCTGGCGTATGTGCTGCTGAGGCGGGAAGTGATGGGGTGAGATTCAAACGAAGATGAAATGAGCGATGATAAAATATAATGTTAAAGCAAACTGATACTATAGATAAATAGGAATAGATCATCTTCACGTGTCAATAGTATGAAAAAACAAAATACCTGGTTTGCGGTTATTCTCATTATTTGCACATTAATAATTAGTGGCTGCATTGAAGAAGAAATTATTTCAAACGTTATGGGTGACCCTGTTGTCAGAAGGGCAGAACCATACATGAATGAAATTATTTTTGAGGATATGACCCTGCGGGCACAGGCTTCTTCCATAGTAAGTGAATGTCCTTCAGGCGATAGGGAATGCCAGATAAATAAGCTCTATAGATTTGTGATCGATGATTTTTCTTACTACAGTGACCCAAGGAAAGAGGAGTTCATACAGACTCCATATGAAACCCTGGACATACATGGAGGAGATTGTGAAGACCTGACGATCCTGCTCATGTCACTGCTTGAGAACCTGGGAATACAGACATACCTGGTACTCACACCCGACCATGCTTACTGTCTGGCATGTGATGTTGACACAGAACATTTACTGGAATATATCGGGGAACCCATTCTCGCCCAATACTCAAAGGACCTGGGTCAAACCGGCCATATGAATGTGGTTATGGAAAACGGTAACCTCTATATTATTGAGCAAAAACAGCAAACCTTTACCTTAAAACCCGGTTATCTCTATTATTATGGCGGTGATGGTTCTGAATTCAATCCGCCCATCGAGTACATGAATATAAAATATGATGTCTCTTCATCCAACCCATTGAATGTGTATGTGGTCCCGTCCAGGGCAGATTATGAACTGATGGTAGACCGCCTTTCATATGACCACTATCCTTCATGCCAGAACTTGAATGTTATATGGACAAGCGATGAATGTAATAGTTTAACCACACACGGTGGTGTGGTCTTTGAGAATAAGAATAAGAATGAAGCTATTGTTGACTTCGATATAAGGTTTTATTTCTATTACTCTCCTGATGAGTTACTTGAAGACCAAGAGATATCCTACTATGAAATTGATGGGAAAAAATGTGTGGTTCTCGATGCTACGGCTGGAAAATACGGATATCCCGGCTACGATGCTAATCCTGAAGGCGAAAAAATTGCCATTGACCCGTTGACAAAGGAATATTTTTACCTTGAATGAACACCCTGATCTGGATGACACCCAACATGGATGACACCCCTAACATGAATAACACCCCCAATTCAGAATACATCTAATAAGTTGTGAAGGTCCTGAACAATATGGAAATACGATTTTATAATAAACCGGAAATGGAAAAGCCCAGAATGCTGGTAGGTCTTCCCGGAATGGGAATGGTCGCCAAGAATACTGTTACTTCTTTTATTGAACTCCTGAAACCTGAGATGTTTGCAGATATCTACATTCCACATCTCTCGCCTTCCCTTGTGTTCTTTGAAAAAGGCCTGGTGATACCGATGGAAAGGGATGTAAGCCTCTTTAAATTCTACTATTCAAAAGAGCAAAATATCATTCTGTTTGCAGGTGATATGCAGTTCGGTTCTATTGCAAAGGATAATGAGCTGGCTGAGAAGATTGTTGAAACTGCAAAGCTCTGTGATGTAGATATTATTTATACAGTGATAGCCTCACATATACAAAGATTTGTTGAAGAGCCACAGGTATTCGGGGTTGCAACTTCCCAGGAGCTTCTGGATTATTTAAAAAGTGAGTCTGTAGAAATAGCTGACACCAGTATGCAAATAAGCGGAGTCAACGGCCTGGTCATTGAATATGCACAGCATATGGGAATAAAAGGAGTAGCTCTATTGGCCGAGACTTCTTTTCCCGAGACACTTGACATAAAAGCATGCTATGCAGGATTAAAAAAAGCTTCTGAACTGCTTGGAATTGAAATAGACCTGAGCGGAATAAAGAAGGAAGCAAGGAAATTCGACGAGGGATTCAAAAAGTACCTGAAAGAGATGCAGGAAAAAAAGAGTAAAGAGGAAGACCTGAGTTATATCGGCTGAGTTATATTGACTGAAATATATGACTGTTGAAGGAAAAATCTATTCTACTTTGAAGTACGGAATAGCTGGTATTAGACAGATATTAGTGCTGTGGGACAATGCCCGGATTCTTATCCATATGTCATCGGTTAAGAGTAATAGTGTGATAGAACACGGATTGCACGGATGACACGGATGCGCGCGGATACGAATATAAATCCGTGAAAATCCGTCTAATCCGTGTCATCTGTGTTCTATTCAAACTAAATTTGTTAATTATAAAAAATCATAGGTTCTTTGGAAATCGATACATGTGGCATCGGTTAAGGGTAATATTGTGGTAGAACACGGATTGCACGGATGACACGGATGACACGGATGCACGCGGATACGAAAATCAATCCGTGAAAATCCGTCTAATCCGTGTCATCTGTGTTCTATATAATTTAAATTGGTTAATCATAAAAAATCGTTGGTTCTTTGGAAAACGATACATATACTAACGCGGAGCGCATCCTGTGCATCCAGTTCATCCTGTCAAAAAACATTACAATTTACACGCACATCAACCCGCCGCAGGTGGCATATTCCAAACAGTATGAAATAATATATATCGGTCGAATTAATATGAATTGGATAACATACACAAAATATACTATGCAAAAATGGTTGGAATGTGCCGCGCTACGCGCGTGTGGTAGCACCGTTTTTATCCTGAACTCATTAAACCACCTGCGCCATAACACAAGTGTTAACGGTGCACCGGCTAAACAAATACAGAGACTTTTTATTATCTTCTGGAATGGTTCGGAAACCACAGAGGGACACAGAGAAAAAACAACGACCCTCTGCGTCCTCCGCGTTCTCTGCGGTGAATATTTTTGCCATGATTCATTTTATGCAGAATATATTAAAAAGTCTCAAATACATCACATCAATTGTTGCAAGCTTTAAATATGTGGATAGAAATCATTTCCCCGATCATTGTAAAAATTCAGTGAAATCTGTGTGCATCTGATGAAAAACGATAGCCACAGAGGACACAGAGGGGAAATACCCTGTGTTCTTTGTGTCCTCTGTGGCAGAATAGAAAGAACGCGGAAATCAATTTTGTCCGGTGGTTATTTTGTACTGCAACGTTTGAGGATCATATTTTTCAGCATGATTTCCCTAGTTTTCTGATAAGCATGCTGAGACCCGAACTGCAAAGGAAATGGCATGGTTTATATCTCGTTTTACATGCTCTTTTGACATACCTGCATGCATCCTGGCGTTTATATCCACAGGACAGAATATTATATCTGTTCCATCCACAAGGTTTTCTATCTCTTTTTTTCCCTGTATGCACCGACCACAGTGGTAGCAGAACGTACCACCAAAAGATTCGATCACCTCCCTGTAATGCGGAGTGAGCGATTTAACTCCACCAACATAAGCCACCCTCATGCCATTCAGATCAATATTTTTCCCCCTATCTTCAGTACCCAATTCTAAAACCTGATTGATCTGTGCCAATTCACTGGATGTCATATCACATGTTCGATCGCGTTCCAGCAGTTCATCGGTCAATGTCTTCACCTCTTCTGTCAAAATATCCATCTCCTTCTTCATATTCCCGATCTGACCAGGCACGCTCTCACCACCAAGTCTCTCGGGATCGCTTGCCAATCCTTTTTAACTCATAATAACCGATCTAAGATATACTAAAAATGTCGGCCTGTAACGATCCCATGCATCCAGTAGCCTACCTCCGATCTCACGCTTGCCTGCTTCCAGCCAGTTTTTATCCACTATTTTGATGTTTTCAACCCCCGACAATCCTCCGGATTCTTGTCTCGTGGCTAAATTCCCTGTTGTATCGAGCAATTCAGTCATTCTTCTCCATCAACTTCTTCGCTCTCTACCTGCTGCTCTTTGCATCTGCAATGAGCGCATTTACCGTTGCATTCACAATTCATGATGATACACCTCTTTTCTTTTACTTTATGAAATTATATTAACTATAAAAAACCTGAAACACCATTCACACTTTTGAACGCCGCATCCATAACAGCACAACAGCCGCAGTGGCAACCAACGAACCTTCGACAGCCAGCAGAATCTTGATATAACTGCTATCCTTCACAACAAACGAAACCGGTATCCTTACAGCCGCTCCAAGACCAAGCCCACCTGTGTCATCTCCGGATGAACGAGCCGTGATCAGTATGCTTCCGTTGTATTCGCCAGTCTTCTTCTGATCTATCG
>JAUVLO010000068.1 GCA_030600695.1 Methanosarcinales archaeon
TACAATTTTATTTATCGCAATATTTGAATATTCTTTCCACCGTCCGCCAGCAGCACCAGGGACGGGCTGCCGGGTAAGTGAAAATGGTGGGCGGCTGGCAATCAATTCATTGCGAACCGCAGAGTGCGCTGAGGTACGCAGAGGACAGGTTGCTTATCATTTTAATCACCGCAAATGCCGCAGTGTTCGCAAAGCCGCTGCTGCCTTAACTTTGCGTTCTTTGCGTCCTTTGCGGTGCAGTGTTATGAATTACTCACCCATACTATAACTCAAATTTTATATTTTAACTGTCGGCGGCGGCCACACTCCACATCCGCAGACAATGCAACCCAGAATCGGTGTCTGAACATATCCTAATCCACACCAGAATTAATCGCAAACTTTAAACCTTTTTAACACAGTCTCCTATCCCATGCACCCAATCACCAAACCCCTGACCGCCGCCATCCTCATCCTCGCCCTGCTGTCGGCAGGCTGCACCGATACGGGCGGCGGGTCCGTGGATAGTCCTACACTTCATAAGACAGCTGAACCTACACAAGAACCCACAGTTATTGCTACACCAGTAGAATCTCAGCATTTATATGATATAAAACCAGATACATTTGATTATATTAAGATTGACAGAAATGATAATCTTTTTGGTATAGAAATAGAAGGTTCAACAGTAGAACGTGATTTTAGTGGATGGGAAAGTGTATATGACGATAATGAAAACAGAATATTCCAACGAGAGACTTACACCTCCCGCAACTTCGACCTTTACAGCGAGCTCCAGCCGGAGCAGGCCCGCGCGCTTGAGGAGCAGTACGGCTATCCTGAATCGGTCGTGATGGAGCAGGCAGACACCGACGGTGACGGCGCGCTGGACAAGGTCGCTGTGAGGTATGAGGGGAGTAAAGGTGTGTTGGAGTTTGAAGATGAATATAAACAAGGTTGGACTGTTGCTGACCATTTAAGTGAAAATATTTAATTTTTTAACATCCAACCTCTGTTGGTTTTATATCTTCACAATTACAATCTCTTATTGTTTGTGGTGCACCAGCCCCACAATCTAATCTTTCACTCCGACAACACTCCCAGCAAAGCCTCTCGCACTCGCTCGTATCCCCCGCAATCCCTATCTTCTCCCCGCCTAAGTCAGAAAACATATTCCCACCGCGAGATACCAAAATTAAAACAACAGCAACTAAAACAAGCAATACAACCAATATAACTATCGTGTTTATCGGCAGCTCCATGCCCGCTCTCTTTCTTGTTTTGTGTAAGGATAGGTGCGTCGAGGCGGATTTGCTTTGATCATGATCCAGTCAATAGGATTGGCACGATTTATTTCTCAAAAACAATATCCCTGTTCTTGATCACCATATTGTTAGCCTGCTCCATGGTGTTCATAAGCTCTTCCACTTCCCCCCTGTGTCAGTACATCAGATCTCCAAAGCGCTTTTAAGACAGTATGGAAATATAACACTTCAACACCATGAGCTGTTGCATAGTTCAGTGCCTTTGCATCCTTGGAACAGAACATGTATCCTCTATTAGTGGCAATCGTGATCGCTTCAAGTTCTCCACTGTGGATCGTACTTACATCAAGCAGGTTCGACTTGAACTCCTCGATTTCCCCATCTGTCAATTGCACTAACTCAAAACGTTGTGAATTGAATATCTGGCCAGGGAAATCATACCTGTATTCCTTTGGTACTTTAAGTTCGGAATAAACTTCAGGCGTGATCAACAAACGGTCATTGGAAAAAAGTATCTCAAGGTATTGAATTGCATCAGCCTTTGCAAAAGTCGATAGTATATCGGTATCAAACAGGATCTACATCATCGTGCGTCTTCCATTCGTTTGATCTGGCTGTCATTTTCTTCTTTAGATGGTGCTTCAACAACCATCGTAATTCCCCTTGTTTTCAAGACCTCCTTAAACTCAAAGATAGACATGCCTGCCACTTCCGCAGCCCTGGCAAGACTTACGTCGCCAGACCGGTACATCTCGACAGCAGCATTTATTTTAAGATCCCCACGGCTAACCAGCATGTACTTAACAGATTCTTCAATGAAACTGTCCTTACTTCTGAAATAACCACCCTTAACCAGTGCATTGATCTCATTTTCGATGGTTCTTGGCAGACTTAAAGCACTCATATAATAGCAAATTATGGTGTTTATACATTTAAACATTGTTACAGAGCGACATTAAAAATAATCACCTACAGCATTGACCTTTCACCCACCCAGGTCTGCAAAATCATTCCCTCCGTGCGATATTAGAACAAGCATGATTGCCAGAAGCGCAAGAAGAACAACAAGCATAATTGCTGTAGTCATAGGCAGCTCCATGCCTTTTCATTTCCTGACGTAGCATTGTAGAATTGACGTCGTACCCCTGCTCATCAACTCCGCTATGATTAGTTCTATCAAGAGGGAAATCTTTATGAATTATTTCCTCCTATACAATACTATGATATCAAAGACATTATGGGGAAACATCATAAAAGATTTCCAGGAAAGGCAATTCCCCGAAATTGTGGAGAGGGATATACATTATCCACTTGACATCCCATTGGACAGGGCTGTTGTTTTTTCAGGTCCGAGAAGGTCGGGCAAGACATACCTCATGTATATGGGAATCAAACAGCTTTTAGCGCGCGGGGAGGATAAAAACAGTATATTGTATATGAATTTTGAAGATTCAAGACTCGTGGGTGCAGCGTCACAGGACCTGAATACCCTTCTCGAAGTGTTTTTTGAGATTTACCCGGACAGGAATGAAAAAACCTGGATTTTCCTTGATGAGATCCAGGTAATCCCGGATTGGGAACGATTTGTAAGGACACTTGTTGATATGGAAAATGTCAATGTGTTTGTCACTGTTTCATCTTCAAAACTAATGAGCAAAGAAATCGCCACAAGTATGAGAGGAAGAAGCCTGACATATAATGTATATCCCTTCTCATTTACCGAAGTGCTGAAAGCAGGCAAGATAGAGTATAGTGAATATCTCTCATCAGCACAGAAAGCAAAAATTGTCCGAAAACTGGAAGATTATGTCAGGTATGGAGGGTATCCTGAGACAGTACGCTACAGGGAAGAATGGGACAGGATATTGAGAGAGATAATTGATTTGACAATATTCAGGGACATTGTAGAAAGGCATGATGTGAAAAACATAAAGATGCTGAAACTATTTCTAAATGGCATATTCAATTCAAAGGAATTCTCGATCCATAAATTCTATAATTTCCTTAAATCACAAGGCATAAAGGTAAGCAAGAATACACTGTATAATTATTTCGGTTATTTTGAAGATTCATTTATAGTGTTTTCCCTTAAGAGATTCTCATATTCTTATAAAAATGTGGAATCAAGCATATCTAAAATATATGTTGTAGACAATGGACTTCTATCCCTGCAAGGCATACGGGACTATGGCAGGCTTATTGAGAATATTGTTTTCGTTGAACTAAAAAGGAAATATAAAGAAGAGCTGTTCTATTACAAATCCGCATCTGATCGGGAAATTGATTTTGTATTAAGGAACGGAAAAAAGACAACTGAGCTTATACAGGTATGCTATTCACTTGATGATTTTATGACTAAAGAGCGTGAAATAAAAGCTCTTTTACAAGGTTCAGAGGAACTTCACTGTGATAATCTGCTTGTCATCACATGGGATTACGGGGCAGATGAGATAGTGTCCGGGAAAAAGATAAGATATGTTCCTCTGGGCAAGTGGCTTCTTGGTTAGTGTTTAGTTTTAGCAAAAACAAGAAAATGATACATTTCACAGATAAGCACATAGAGGTCATTAACACCACAAAAATGTCATATTCTCTGTGCCCTATCCAATCCCCTTTCACTTCAACGCAGAAATAAACACAAACGGCAGGTAAAGTATACCATTTACATCTTCCAGCGTGTCACTGCATGCCATAATAGTCCAGTACGGTTTATATTTCTCCCTAAAATTGGCCAGCGATCTTGTAAGGCCACGAAAACTGCTCTTTGATTCAATTGCAATTAATTGACCTTCAGTCTCAATTACAAAATCCACCTCTGCTTTGGATTTACTTCTCCAGAATTTGACATCCATGCCTGCATAACTAAGCTGGGTAAAAATAAAATTCTCATTCAGGTAGCCGATGTCCTGCCTTACATTATACGGCCTGAAATCATCAATAACAATGTTCCGAAACCCGTTATCAAAAAAGTACACCTTTGGTACCTTGATAATTTCGGTCCTTTTATTTGTAAAATAAGGGGCCGTTCGTTTGCAGATAAATGTTTTCTCAAGTATGTTCAGGTGCATAAGGAGGCTCTTGTAATCAAAACCAGACACTTCTCCCAGGCTGTTGTAGGATACAAGATTACCGATCTGCAGCGAGAGTGCCTTTATTAGTTTACTTAAATTGAAGTCAGTGGTCAGGCTGAGCAGGTCCTTAATTTCTCTCAAAAAGTATGTACTGTATATGTTTTTCAGGACAATTATCTTTTCGTCGTCTGTTTTCGATATGGCAACCCTTGGATATCCACCATATACAAGATATTCATAATATACCCCATTGAGCATTTCCATCAGTGGACGGCTGATGTCTGGCATCTTACCGTTGTTGGATAAATAAGATTTAATTGCATCTCTTTTCTCCAGATAGGTATCAAAAAGCGTTTCGTTCCTGTATCGCAGAAACTCTTCAAAGGAGAGGGGATACAGGTTGAAAACAAAAATCCTGCCCACGAGGTACTTGATACCATATATTGTAAGTCCAGGTGCAGATGAACCTGAGACAATCAATTTTGTACCAGGAAATTGGTCATATATGTATTTTAATTTCTTCCCGCCTTCTTTGGCATATTGAAATTCATCTATGAACAGGTAACGGTTGTTCTTAACATACAGTTCTGCAAAACTCTTCTCATCTTCAACAAAAAGTTCCAGCGTCTTCCTGTCCTCAAAGCTGATGAACTCAGCACTGTCAAGTGTTTCAAAAATATGCTTCATAAGAGTCGTCTTACCTGACTGTCTGGGCCCGAGAATAGCAATTATTTCCGGCTTATCAAGATAATCGAACACCAGCCGTTCCAGCTCTCTTTTTATATACATCACAATAATAACCCTGCTAAAATTACTATATTCTAAATAATGGCAGGGATAAATATAAAGATTTCTCTTGATTTTTGTCCACGCCTCATTATCTGAACCAGATTTATGTGTAGTACCAGTTACTACCCCTTGTGCCCCAGGTACACCCACTGGTCATATATCCCGTTCTCATCAGTATTATCAATAACTTCCCCCACCGCACCCAGGCTGTCCAGTACACATTCTAGGATATCCATCTCTTCATGCTTGTTCACTGTGAACAGCAGCGTCCCGCCCGGCTTAACTACCTTCAGGGACTCGTTCATCATTGCGGCCCAGATATCCTTATTAAAACTATAGATCGTACCAAGCATGAAACCAATAACAGCATCGAACGAGCCCACATCAAAGAAATCAGTCAGTCGTGTGGCATCCATCACAACAGTACGCTCAGGCTTCAACACACCATGCTCCAGCCCCTGGCACACCTGGCAGCGGTCATAATCAGTTGTCAGCGGGAATATGCCCACCTTTTCCAGCGACAGCGTCGCCATACCGTTGCCGCAGCAAATTTCCAGCACCCTGCCTGATGCATCGAACTTATCACCAAGTTTTTTAAACAGCTCATCCAACCGTTGGACCCTGATATCCAGGTACACCATGTCATAAGTTTCAGTGGGCTTAACACAGCCATCACATAACTGTCCTCCAACCAGGGCAATGGAAAAATATTCCTGTAATGCACCTATCAATTCCCGGGCAGAAGCCTCGACCAAAGTAACATCACTTGCAGCCTGTAATAACACAGAGGCCAGCCCGCTAAATTGTCCCGCAGCCGCTGACTGGATGCCGGACCGGGCCACCACATTGGTGAACACTGCCCAAAAAGCCGGATATTCCTTAGTAGCAGGGTTATTTATTGCCAGGCAGATAGTATGCCCTTCAATGTCCTGCACGGCCCTGACCTCACCGTCAATCTCCCGGGACTGTACCATCTGTTCCATAAACCCCAGGGTCCGGTAGAGGTCGTTCAGGCTGCTGTAACCTTCTTCGGGCAAGAACAGGTTCTCATCATCATCCAGGCCCAGAACCTGGTGAAGCAGCAAAACATTCAACCCCAGAGTAAAAAAGTACCCGATGCTATTTATTCATCGGGCTCATCAAACTTGTAACTGTCATCACCCATCATGGCGGCTGCTATGGAATCTATGCCGTCCAGCCACTCAGCCACCAGGCCGTAAGGCATATCTGATATAGCATCCCCAGGGATTTCGGCCCCGGCAATCACGCTGGCCCCGATTGTGGCAACATAACCAATAGCAGCTCCAGGGTCATCTGCTTCCTCTGCTTCCAATGCACTTTTGATGATCGGGGTAAGATCACCCGACTTATCATAAGCACCATCAATGTAACACTCACAGGAAGCAAAAACACCGATCAATGAGGTCTGTAATGAATCGAGCATAAGGTCAATAGACTCACTGATCGAATCCATCGGGTTCAATACAATATTCTTTGCCTCATCCAGGGCATCGAAGGCCCCGTCAGCCGTCAACTCATTATTTTGGTATTTAGCAATGACCTTCAGGCATGCAAGGATTATGTCATCTTCCATATTGACAAATATCTTGCCAGAGTCGCCCGGATCTTCGTCTTCATTAAGTTCAAAACCACTCTCTTTGACCTGCTCAATCCAGTTGTTCCATCTGTCTTCTGAATAGAATGGAAATACGGTTTTAGATTTGGGGCTTGCTGCTGGTTCTTTCTTTGTTTTTCCTTTTGACTTTTTCTTAGCCATTGTGCTATGCTCCTGCAATCTGGTATTCAACTTTGTGAGTATTATACTTTGCGACTAAATGCAATTACCATACTGACCGTTTCATTTCTTTCTTTATTTTAAAACCCATATACAGTCCGAACACCAGTCCGGACAGGTGTGCTGCATGAGCTATCATATCATTGGACCCCATCATAAGTATATCTACGAGGGCAAACAGTACCAGTGCCTGGGTGATTTTCATAGGGAAGAAATAAACATAAACTCGTATATCCGGATCCAGCAGTGCAAGACAAGCAAATATACCGTATATGGCCCCGCTGGCACCTACTACTGGTGAGCCTGAAAATATCATATGTCCCAGGGCAGATAATAATCCGGCCCCGAAATACACGATCAGGAACTTGTGACTTCCAATCTTCCTCTCAAGGGTGGGACCGAAGAAGAACAGTACCAGCATGTTGAAGAACAGGTGACTGCCACTTCCATGCAGGAACATATATGTGAAAACGGTCCAGGGGTGAACTACAACTGCAGCCAGTTGTGGTATGAACATAAAGTAATAATCAAAGTATGGCCGGAATATTAATTGAAGAAAAAACGTGACCACGCATAGCATTATGATATACAGGGAATAATTCCTTGATATTGGGATAGCATACGGTGACCTCCCCCTATGCCCCAGTCCTGGTAAACCAATGGTATATTTATTCGTGGTTTCCGGTTCGGGCTGGTACATGATACTGCCGCTTTCCCTTACCTGTGTCTTGAGTTTATCCAGCCCAGGGCAGTTGTGGTTCTCGGGCAGGCGGTGTTCAGAGCAGTATGTCCAGCCGCAGTACTTGCATTTATAGGGCAGCATCTCTTTTTTTCCGCATATGCTGCATATACCTGCCATTTACTCTTTCGCCTCGTTCTTTTTATTTCGTACTGCTATCACATAAACTTCTCTCTTGTCAGGCTCGATTATAAGCTGGATCGTCAATCCCAGTTCCTTTAGCCTGTTAGTGCACTCATTAAGGACCGACCTGTCAGTAAGTTTTAAGACCTGCAGCACACGACCGCCTGATTTCAGTAATGGTAGGACCCTTGCCAGTACTTTGATGGAATCAAGTGGCTCGACAGTAATATCGTTGCAGATCACATCCACTGGTTTATCAGACATTGATGACAGGGGCATGGTAAATACATCATCCTGTACAACGGTAATATTGTCATGGGACCTGGCGATACTATTAAGGTATGGCATGAACTCACCGCTGTACTCGATGCCCTTTACAGTCCCGGCAATCCCTGATGCGAACATGAGAAAACCTCCTGCACTGGAACCCAGGTCCAGTATAACATCTCCCGGGTGGATCATGCCGGTGCGGTCCTGGATATCTTTAAGTTTCAGGTATCCTGCCGGGACGTCAATATCCTCTTTCACCTTGATCTCATTTCCATATCCAACCTGCCTAGACGGTTTGAGGGTTATTTTCCCATCAACCCTTACCAAGCCACTGGTAATTGCACGCCGGGCCCTGCCCCGGCTGGATGTTTTTCCCTGTTCCACTAACAATGCGTCCAGTCTCATAGTAACTAATTTACCTGTTGTCAATTATCTGTTATTCAATTAAATCCATTGCAGTACTACCTATAACCCATTACAGTATTACCTATAACAGTATATTGTATTTCTACCAGATGCTTCATCCTTTGCTTTTCAGGATAAAACCAATATGCTTTTAAGTTATTAATGAATCAATACTTTTAACCGTAAATGGAGGGACATACATGTATGGAATAGAATTTGTACCAAGTGATCCTGTTCTGAAGTTGGCTGAATATACGAAGTTAGCAGAAGATCAGGGATTTGACAATGTGTGGATTACAGACCATTACAACAACAGGGATGTTTATACTACCCTGGCTGTACTGGCCTTAAGTACCAACAAGATTAAACTGGGAACGGGAGTAACCAACCCGTACACAAGAAATATTGCAATGACTGCATCCAGTATTGCTGCGATCAATGATATTTCAGGTGGCAGGGCTATAATGGGTATCGGTCCCGGTGACAAGGCTACATTTGATGCAATGGGCATCGCATGGGAAAAGCCGTTAAAGACATCAAGAGAATCAATCCAGGCTCTAAGGGAATTTTTCTCTGGCAAAAAGGTAAACCTTGACGGCGAAAGGGTCAAGATCGCAGGAGCCAAGATGGCTTTCAAGGCAGGCAACATACCCATTTACCTGGGTGCACAGGGTCCGAAGATGCTGGAACTTGCTGGTGAAGTAGCAGATGGTGTGTTGATCAACGCTTCTCATCCCAAGGACTTCGAGATTGCTATCAAAGCAATAGAAGCCGGTGCCAAGAAGGTAGGCAGGGATCCAAAAGAAGTTGATGTTGGCGCATATGCATGCTTCTCCATTGACAAGAATGCAGAAAAGGCCGTTGGTGCAGCTAAGGTTGTAGTTGCATTCATTGTTGCAGGTTCACCTGATATGGTGCTTGAACGCCATGGTATCGATGTTGCAGCAAAAGGAGAAATTGGTGCAGCTATTGCAAAAGGAGACTTTGGTGCACTGATGGGCGGCTTGGTGACTGACGCTATGATGGACTCATTTAGCATCTGCGGAACACCTGAAACATGCGCTGAGAAAGTTGCCAATCTCCAGAAGATCGGTGTTACCCAGATCGTATGCGGTTCACCTATCGGTCCGAATAAAGAGAAGTCGATCAAACTCTTCGGTAAGGAAATAATCGGAGGCAAGTAGGTGAGCGCTGAGATCCCCGCACCACAAATGGGGTTCCCGAAGATATACCAGGTAATAAAAAATTCACTGTGTACTGCATGCGGCGGATGCGAAGCCATCTGCCCTATGCAGGCAGCCAAGGTACAGTTGTATGATGAGGCGAACTATGATAAGTTCACTCCGAGTGTAGATGAACCTACTGTGGTCAAACTCTTCAGTGAGATCAGCAGGGAAGACAATTACTGTGCCAACAGGCAGTGTTATGTGGACTGTGACACATGTCTGGCCTGCCAGAACTGTCTGGCCTGTGAGCGTATCTGCCCAATTCTTGATGGCTTCCCGGGTGATGATGAATTAGATAATGTCATCGACCAGCGGATAGGCAAGAGTTCCATACACGGCCAGGATGGTGGAGCCGTTACCGGTATCCTAAAATCACTATTTGAACAGGGTGAGATAGATGCTGCCCTTAGTGTTTCACGGAATGAAGATTGGGAGACCGAGGTAGTGGTGCTGACCAGCGCCGAACAGGTGGCCAGTGCAGCCGGTACCAAATATACCTATGAACCGGTATTATCCAGTCTACGTGAAGTACTTAAGAAATATGAAAAGATCGCTGTGGTTGGCACTCCCTGTCAGGCACATGCAGCTTCACTGCTTCGGGAGAACCTTACTGATAAGATCAAGCTGGTTATTGGCCTGATATGTATGGAGAGCTTTACCTATGATGATATGGGAGAGAATATCATACCTAAGATTATGGGTTTGGATCCGAAAACTGTAAAGAAACTTGACTTTGCAAAAGGCAAGTTCGTAGCAGAGACCGCTGACGATAAAGCGTTAGTCCCAATCAAGGAAATTGCTCACCTGGCACGTAAACCCTGCCATCACTGTATGGACTACACATCTTATTACGCAGATATCAGTGTAGGCAGCATAGGCAGTCCGGATGGATGGAGTACCATCTTTATCCGCAATGATATAGGCAAGGAATACCTGGATAAAGTCAAGGGAATGGAATACCACGACAAACCCATCTTTATGGATATCGTCGTGAAACTTGCAGCCCAAAAACACAAGAATAATGCATGGGACTATGAAAAGTTCAATGAGGTAGTCTGGGCTGGCGGAGAATGGACTCCAGAAGAGCATTCTACATAGGACGGTTCCAACCATACCACCTGGGACACCAGAACGTGCTTGAGTCGATAGCACAAGAGGTAGATGAAATCATAATCGGCAT
>JAUVLO010000110.1 GCA_030600695.1 Methanosarcinales archaeon
AAGAGGATCGGCATAATCTTCAGGTTCTCTATCTCGTAGGAACTGAATGCCAATTCACTTATCTCAATTCCATCTAATCTGGTTAGGTCAAATTCTTTTTCCTTTAACAATTTTATCAGGAAACTCGGGGTAGCACTCTCAAACCAGTAATTTCCAAAACTGAGTTTTTCGAACAAAAGAAGAATTGAAAACGGATTAAAAACCTTTTCACAACTTTTGCTAAAGCAAAAACCATTGTACCAGTGTGTTATCTTTTCGATCAGCTCAGATCTGCTAATACCTTCTGATCTTACAAGCAGGTCAATATGATCATTAAAACTGCTCTCCATCTCCTCCCCGGTTATCCCGAGAAGCGATGAATACCTCGTATCCATGGAAATATCTTCCAGGTTATTGAGCCCGCTGAACACTCCTGCTCTTGAAAACTTGCTGACCCCTGTAAGAAGTACAAATCTGATATATTCATCATCTGCCTTGGTGATGGTATAAAAGCCTTTTAAGATTTCACGAAGCTCAATGGCCAGTTCGTTATTCTCAATATTGTCAATTATTGGCTTATCGTATTCATCAATAAGGATGACTACTTTATTGATCTCACCCAATTTGGTTAGAAGTTCATCGAACTTAATATCATACTGCGTCTGTTCAAGCGTGATCCCATAAAGTTGCGCAGTTTTATCAAGCTGGTATGTGATATAATTTATAAGTTCAGTGCTGTTTCTTGCCTTTGATTTACTGAAATCGATCCTCACAACAGGATGCTTTTCCCATGAATAATCACTATTGTATATCCACAGGTCCTTAAACAGCTCTTTGTTCCCTTGAAATATTTCATCCAAAGTGGAAATTAGCAGGCTTTTACCGAATCTTCTCGGTCTGGAGAGAAAATATACACTCCCCTGAACAATCAGTCTGTGAATATGTTCAGTCTTATCCACATACAGATATTTTTCGTCTATTATTTTTCGAAATGTCTGTATTCCTATTGGGAGCCTTTTCATCAGCTTGTTTCCTTTATTCGTAGACGTTCAGACATTCAGTGTTCAGTAACCTCACTTACCATGCCGATCCACGCATTTTTTTGTAGAGATACTTTCAGGCGTTTCCATGATGTAATTTCGTTACATTCTTACTTAAACATTACCTTAATTTTTCTATACTCTGACCACAGTATTGGTGGAATTTCTATCTTTGTACATCTTGTCCACTGAATGCGGTGTTGTTCCCTATGTAAAACAATCAAGCACGCCGTTTGTAATTCGAATTCTAATAACCGAAATCCGGTGGTGGGCATAGCTGTTAAAATATATAATTTATGTGATGGATTAAACCGTGGAGGACGCAGAGGTTCGCAGAGCGTTTTTGCTTTTCTCTGCGTTCCTCCGCGCACTCTGCGGTTAGTATTGAGCAAATTCCACCCCACGTTAGTTGCTTCTATCTCCCGCCGCCCATCTGCTTTCCCACTGCGAACGAGAAGCAGCGCGCCCGCCCCAGCCGAACGCTGCGACAGGCGGCGCGCGGGTGCTCTGCGGTGCTGGCGGCGGCCTCGGGCACTGGCAGCGGGGGTGTGAATAGTCTTTGCCACTTTGCGCTCCCCTATGTTCGCTTACCTTTCGGGTTGGATAATATGCTAAATACTTGGCTCCGGCGTCGGCAATGCACCTCATGTATTTGAAAATTCATGATACTGCAAATCTTCCGGCAGCATGAATATCATAAGGTGAATATATGAAGTGTGCTTTGAAATTATTACAAAATTTATAAATATAAGTTGTGAGTAAAGTAGTCTACTTATGAAACAACAATTTGTAAACCGCCATTCGGAATTGAAATTTTTAGAAGATAGAGCCGCCAGTCCCAGCCCGGAATTTCTTGTGATATACGGCAGGCGCAGAATTGGAAAGACCTGTCTTTTGTCAAAATTTTCTAAAAACCTGCCATGCATCTATTTTCTCTGTACCAAAGACCGCGAGCAAGAGAATATAAACCGCATGAAGATAAAAATGGCGGACTTATTAGGGAAACCAGCATTTGGAAAACTGGATATAGACAACTGGATTGAACTTTTTAAATATTTTGTTGAGTTCTACGATGGAACTGAAAAAGTAATATTCATTCTTGATGAATTCCCGTATTTGATCGAATTAAACAGGGGAATTACCTCTGTTTTCCAGTACATCTGGGATGAAATACTTGCAAAGCAGAACGTGATGCTCATACTAACCGGATCAAGTGTCGGGATGATGGAAAATGAAGTATTGGGGTACCGCTCCCCACTATACGGGAGAAGAACCGGACAGTGGAAGGTCACAGAGATCGACTTAAAGCATTTCAACCATTTTTTACCGAAATACAGCATGGAAGATATTTGCAGGACCTACGGGGTCGTTGGCGGGATTCCTGCATACCTTAACAAATTTGATAGCAATCTGCCGTTTTTTGAAAATATTACACAGCGGTTCATAAAGAAAGGCGAGTTCTTAAACGTTGAACCTGAGCTATTGCTAAAAGCAGAGTTTCGTGAGGAGAAGAACTATTTCATAATACTCAAAGCACTGGCTCTCGGGTATAACTCTCCCATGAAAGTATCCGCATATACTGGTCTTGAAAAGGGGAACATCTCCAAATATTTACATGTCCTTGAAAACCTGATGATCGTTCGCCATGTTCTTCCTGTTGGTAAACATAGGAGAGGGATTTACGTTATTGAGGACCCATTATTTGCATTCTGGTTCAAATTCATATATCCGAACAGAGATGACATTGAATCAGAAAATTACGAAACCGTCGCAGCAAAGATCAGGGATGGCTTTCCGGCTTACATGGGATTTCGATTTGAATTCCTATGTGAAAACCTGATCCGTAAGCGCCATTTTACATTGCCGGTAACACCTACCACCATTGGGAAATGGTGGCATAAGGAAGAGGAAATTGATATAGTAGCCCTGGATGAAGAGGGGGTGGAAATCTTTTTCTGCGAAGTAAAATGGAAAGACCTTGGTAAAAATGAAACTCTGAAATTGCTTGATAGATTGAAGAAAAAAGCTGCTTTGATGAAATGGCGCAACGATGAGAGAAAAGAGTATTATTCCGTAATTGCTAAAAAGATAGGTGGGAAAGAAGAAATTTCAGGGATGGGGTACTTTGTTTATGATCTGGATGATCTTTAAATTTTTATCTTATACGCAAAGCAAGAATACCGATGCCATTTTAAACTTATGCGTGTAGCGCCCTCCTGCTGGCTTTAGCGCAAGAGTGCCTGGATTGAACTCGATCATCCTGTCGAACCGGAAGCGTCTGTGACTTCTCACTGTGATTGAAGAGCAGCGCGCCCGCCCCAGCCGAACATTGTAGCAGATGGCGTGCGGCGGCAGCCTCGCTTGTTGGAGATTGCTGCCGGCGAGAGCCATGGCTGTTGAAATATATAATTTGTGCAATTTTAATCTACATAGTGCACATAGCGTTTCTACATTTCTCTGTACTCTCTGTGTGCTCTGTGGCTTAAAAATGAAAACTAGACTAAACAAATCTAATTTTCAATAACTAAAAGATGAAATCCCAAACTGGAAATTCTAATCTCCACTCACCCGAAACTCAATACACACATTATACTGGTATGGAGCATACGACCTCACAATCCTATTCCCCACACATTCCACCGTTCTCCCCACACGCGCCGCAGCTTCCTGTATAAGTCCCCACGAGATCCCGTAAAGGTCATCCTCATGCGTGATATCATAAAAGTGCACCACACCCCCATTCTTTGCCGCCAGTATGCCGCAATCCAGGAATTCCCTGGCAGACTGGGGCAGGTTCATGATCACATGGTCTGCCGAATGTTTCACATTCCCTGCCGCATGTCTTGCATCATCTTCCACTGCCGTCACGTTGTCCAGCCGGTTGAGGCGTATATTCTCGCGCAGGAGCTTGACGGCCCCTGGGTTCTTGTCCACTGCCACCACACTGGCCCCTGGTACACTCTTTCCTATCAGGATGCTGAACGGCCCCACGCCTGCGAACAGGTCCACCACACACTGCCCCGGCTTTACCATGTCAGCCACCCTTTTTCGCTCTGTACCCAGCCTGGCTGAGAAATAGGCACCGGCAAGGTCCACGTTATAGCGGCAGCCGTGTTCCTTATGCACAGTACGGGTCCTGTGTTCGCCCGCCAGTACCACCCACTGCCTAGTCCTGAACTCGCCTTCTACCGGGCTCACCGCCCCCAGCACCACATTAATGCTTTTCCTGTACTCCAGCAAGGCCTTTGCAATACGTGCTGCATCAGGGTCATCGGCCTCAATGATGGCAATATCGCCGATCACGTCAAAGCCGGGCGTGAATCCCAATATATCTTCCAGTGACGGCTTTTTACGTTTGGGCTCAAATTCGGCCTCAATGATGGTAATATTCTTATCTGCACCGGGCAGTACCCCCAGTTCGTCCGGCTCAGGCTTTCCAGCTACAGGTATGAGAATGTGCTCATCGTCCCTGCGTATCTGCGCTTTCGGATGGATATGCCCGGCCTGGAGCAGCATCCTTCGAATATCCTCTGCCATTGTGCCTGGTACCCTGAGTGCCCACAGTTTCATGGGGTACAGAATGTTATTGCATCATAAAAGGATTTAGATAAATAGTTAAGTAAACCCGGATAATTAGGTCTGGATGACAGACCTGCTGACCCTGGATATGTCCGCACAAGTGGATTGCCTTTGTGACTTTACGTATAATTTCTATTGGCAACATAAGGGTTCGGAGCTTGACCCTGACAAACCCGTGGAAGGACAGGTAGGTACACATTTTACTTACAGGGATCTGGTAGAACATCTAATATCTGGCAAAGATGTCCGGATAAAGGGGGATGCTGGCAGCAGGCTGGCTTCCAGCCTGGGTGTTGACCTGAAATATTTCGGGGGCAGCGGGCGGGCACTGGAAGTGGGCAGCATATTTGTGGATGGGGATGCGGGCACCCGTATGGGTATCAGCATGGTCTCGGGCAGGATATATGTGTCAGGCAGCGTGGCACAGCCAATGGGGAACGTGGTCGAGGTGGTGCCTGACCGGGATGGCTATAGGTGTTTCAGGTCCATCACTGACATCCTGCATAACGGGCTGGGGGACGATGAGTTCACTGATACCGGCAATTCATTCCGGGAGGGGAATGGGAATGAGAATGGGGACGTGCCGTGTATGGTGCTGGCAGATGGAGTGGTCAGGGACACGGTAGGTGCGCGGTGTGAGCGGGATGCCAGGGTGGTAGTCCGGGGGGATGTTAGCCTGAGCACTGGCATACTGATGCGAAAGGGCACTATTATTATAGAAGGAGATGCGGGTATGAACACTGGCACGCTGCTATCGGGCGGCACTGTGGTGGTGCAGGGTGGTGCGGGCGAGTTTGCGGCTGCTGATATGCGGGCTGGCACGCTTATCATAACAGGGAAGAGTTCAGGGTACATGTGCGCCAATATGAGGGGCGGGGCCGTGTTCGTGAAACGGGATGTTAAGGTGATACCTCCTACCAGGCAGTGCCAGCCTTCGGACAGTGATCTAAAACTGCTGGTGGATGTGCTGGATACCAACCGGATGGATGCAATGGGCTATAGGAAATACGGGATTTGTTAGGATACTTGGTTTACTACCAGATACACAAAAACCAATTATCGCAAAATAACCCTTAAGCACAGTCGAACCACA
>JAUVLO010000079.1 GCA_030600695.1 Methanosarcinales archaeon
TTTATTCGATCGTCGTTGATATCAAGTTCAACAATCAATTTTCGTTTAGCCATATGCAACTAAGTTAGCCATGTTTTTATAAAAAATGTTACGATTCGGTTGGAAATGAATACTGTGCCCGAGTAAAAACTGGTCCCAAAACTTTTTCAGGCATATACTTTCCTACAGGCTTAGAAAATCCGACGAATGGAGGATTTTGTTCATATACAAAAACGGCAACCACTATGCACAGTCAAAAAACACCCCACCATCTCCATTACAAGCACCCACAACTCCACAGCCAAGATATTTTAACACCAAACAGGGATAATCTTTAAATCTCGAAAAACCCTTTACACTAACATCAGGTGAATTATATGGAACAGATAGACGAAAATCTTCAACTTTTCTCAAATGCTCATGGAGTTTCCGGTTACGAAGGCAATATCAGGCAACTACTCGAAGACAAACTAAGACCATACGTTGACGACATCAAAGTGGACAAACTTGGTAACCTGATCGCAACACGCAACGGCACCTCTCCTTCGATCATGATAGCTGCACATATGGATGAAATAGGACTAATGTCCAAATACATAGATGATAAAGGATTCGTCCATTTCGTAAAACTGGGCGGCTGGTTCGACCAGACCCTGCACAGCCAGCGGGTAATACTCCATACCGAAAAAGGAGATATTTACGGCGTCATCGGGGCCAAACCGCCCCATGCAATGAAGGACGAAGAACGGAAAAAAATGGTAGAAGCCGAAAACATGTTCATTGACATAGGTGCTAAGGACGACAAAGATGCCGAAGCCATGGGAGTGGTCCCCGGAGTTCCCATTACCCTGGACCGCCAGTTTGTCCGCCTTGGCAATAACAGGGTCACAGGCAAATCATTTGACGACCGGGCCGGCTGCGCGCTGATGATCGAGGCCATGCGCATCATAAGTGAACTGGATGTAAGATCAACAGTATATGCAGTAGGCACAGTCCAGGAAGAAGTCGGCCTTAAAGGTGCCAAGACCAGTGCTTTCGGCCTTGACCCTGACCTGGCCCTGGTCACTGACGTTACAGTCTCAGGTGACCACCCCGGTATAGAAAAAAAGCACAGTGCCATTGAAATAGGAAAAGGTCCGGCGATCACCATAGCCGATGCTGGAGGCAGGGGCCTCATTGCCACAGAAAAGGTCATCAAGTGGTTAAAAGAGACTGCAAAACAGCACAACATCGACATCCAGCCTGAAGTGGCTGACGGCGGGACCACAGATGCAACAGCCATACACTTAACCAAGTGCGGCATCCCTTCTTCAGTAATAAGTGTTCCTTCAAGATACATCCATTCCCCTGTAGAAGTAGTAGACCTTGAGGATATCAAAAAAGGAGCTGAGCTCTTAGCCAGGGCTGTGGAAAGTGCTGCAAGATTCTTTTAAATATTTACAATGAAAAACATAAAGGTGACCTAAAGGATGGCTGAAGCCACATATATTCTTGGCATCCTGGCAGTCGTCCTTTTAATGGGTATTGGAGCCCAGCTTTTTGCCCGGTTCCTGAAGATGCCCAGTATAGTTTTCCTGCTCCTTTTCGGCATAATCCTGGGACCGGAAGGACTGAAAATTATAGATATGAACGGTTTTGAAAATGAACTCGAAGCCATCGTTGCACTTTCCGTAGCAATAATAATATTCGATGGTGGACTGCAGATAAATGTCAAACATATCAGGACACTCCAAAGGAGCATTCTTAACATAATAACCATTGGAGTATTGATCACATTCACCGGGGCATCGATCACAGCTTATTATCTTCTGGATATAGGGCCAGGCATGGCTATGCTGTTTGGTGCACTGGTCTGTGCCACCGGTCCCACGGTCATAACGCCACTGGTAAAGCAGATCCATGTAAACCGGAAGATCAGCAAGATACTTGAAACAGAGGGCGTACTGAACGACCCCATCAGTGTAATCCTGGCAGCATTGATATTTGAATGGATACTACTGGACAAATCAGGGATAAGTGCACTGGGATACATGGCCGTCAGAATTGGTATGGGCTTGATTCTTGGAATGGTTGGAGGAATGGTCCTTGCATATGTCCTGAAAAATTTTTCAATGATCACGGCCCAGTATGCCCGTCTACTCACTTTGACAATGGTACTGCTTACATTCACATTTGCCGAGATATTCGGAGAAGGTTCCGGAATACTGGCCGTGGCCATACTTGGCCTGATCATAGGTTCCACAGAAATTGCCCACAAAGAATCGATAAAAGAGTTCAAGGGTGACCTGGTGATAATACTGCTGTCCATTATCTTCATTCTTCTGGCCGCCATGATACGTTTTGAGTATATCTGGAATATCGGCATGATGGGTGTTGCAGTGATCCTGGTATTATTATTTGTGATCAGGCCCACAGCGATCATGGCATCTACCGTTAATTCCATGCTATCGTTTAAGGAAAAAACCTTTATTTCAGTTATATCACCCCGTGGCGTTGTACCTGCATCCATGGTTACTTACTTTGCCATACGGATAAAGGGATTGAACGGTACTGCTGACGGGGTGGATGTGCTTGTAGGACTGGTATTCCTGACTGTTATCTTCTCGGTCCTGCTGCCCGGCATCTTTGCCGGAACCTTTGCAAGAAAATTAGGAGTGATACCAATGGAGATATTGATCATAGGAGGGGGAGGGGTGGGCAGGGAGCTCGCCCAGAGATTTGATAAACGCGGTGAGAATGTGGTAATAGTTGATACTGATGAGGATAACTGCCAAAAGGTCATGGAACTGGGAATAAAGTCAGTCCAGGGCGACGGCAATGACCTGAATGTACTTGAAAAGGCAGGTATCAGGCATGCCAAATATATAGTAGCAACCACGGACAAGGATAATGTTAACCTGCTGGCATGCCAGATAGCGAAAAGCAAATTCGGTTTTTCCAGTAACATGCTGGTTGCCAGGGTGAACGACAAGAACAACATCCCGCTGTTCTCTGAAATGGGGATCAGGTCTATGAGTCCTATAAATTCCGCAGCTATTATACTTGAGAACATGGTCGGACGCCATGACCTTTTCACTATGTGCGAAGTAGGTACGGAAGGCGATATCATAGAGGCAATAGTCAGCAATCCAAAGATCGTAGGCAAGGCTATCAAAGACGTGAAGGTCCCGAAAAACAGTCTTATCGTGCTGGTGCGGCGTGGAGAGCAGTCCATTATTGCCCACGGGGACACTATTCTTGAAGACGGTGACCACGTCACAATTATCGGTCGTTCCGGAGCAGCAGCAGAGGCTGCCAGTATCCTGCAGTGAGCCAGTGGTCAAATATGAAAGTTCTGGTAATAGGGGTCAACACTCGCCACATAGCCTGTTCTGCCAGCCGGGCCGGGTACACAGTATATACACTGGGCAGTTTCAATGATGTGGACCTGCAAGCCTGCTCTGACAGGTCAGTAATTCACGACATGCCTGATGTCCATGATCAGGACCTGCCCGGACTCGTACCATCCATCAGGACACTTCTTCCTGTTGATATTATAGTGCTGGGCCCTGGGTTTGAGCACCTGGGTAACTGGGTGGAAGAAATAACCCAGGGAAATATTCCTGTACTCAATAATCCACCCCATATTTTTACTGACATTTCTGACAAGGCCTGGCTGGCAGGGAAGCTAAAGATCCTGAACCTGCCCCACCCTTTTACAGTTTCACTTGATTCACTTAAAACTCCCGGGGACTGGACCGGTGGTTATCCGGCCATTATCAAACCAAGGTTCGGGGCCGGTGGAATGGAAAACAGGTTGGTGAGTGATCCCAATGACCTTGAAATGACAATGGCCGTGCTTGATAATGAGCAATACCTGCTCCAGGAATACGTTAAAGGCACTGTGGCAAGCGTATCTATTATATCTACAGGGAAGCAAGCCGTCGCTATTGCTGTTAATGAACAGCTTGCCGGGATTGATACACTCACAGGGATGCCCTTTGCATATTGCGGCAACATCACGCCTTACATATCAGAACACAATGAATGGATGTGTAAAACAGCCATGAACCTGGCCGTGGAATTTGAATTGGTCGGCTCGAACGGGGTGGACTTTATAATTACTGACAAAGGACCTGTCGTCCTTGAGGTCAACCCCAGGTTCCAGGGAAGCATCGATACAGTTGAGCGGTCGAGCGGGCTCAACATTTTCCGGCTGCACCATGGATCATTCCTGGGAAAGCTGCCCGTGTGCGGGGATAGCCAGTGTTTTTCTATCAAGACCATATTCTTTGCCCCGCAAAGGCTTGTGGTGGAAAAAAGGGGATATGATTATTTAGTGCAATGTTATAATGAGGGTACGGCTGCCGATGTTCCTTCCAAAGGAACTGTGTGTGAAAAGGATGAGCCTGTGGTATCGTTCTTATCAGATGGTGACAGCAGGATGGAAGTTGTCAGGCAGGCAGAGCAGCTTGTTAGTGGTCTAATTGACATTATTGAAGATACCCACACGGAAGTTTAATGTCTTTATAGCACACAATAAGGGGATGGTGAATAGTTTTGGCAAATCTGGATGATCCGGTTATTCAAGGTCTTTTATTGAATCTGGTTGGAGAAGAAGGAATGAACGTTATCATGAACATGCCTGAGGGGGAGATAACTGATGATGGTGTGGCTGAGATAACGAATGTCCCACTGAACATTGTACGGAGAACCCTTTACATTCTTTTTGAGAATAGACTTGCCACATACAGGCGTGAGAGGAATAAGGACAGTGGCTGGCTTACATACCTGTGGAAGATGGACCTTAATGGCATTAATGAATTGCTTGAAGCTGAAACTGATAAATTTATCCGGAATCTCAAGACCAAGTTTGAATTTGAAAATGATAATATGTTCTATGTTTGCAAGAACAACTGTGGTCGATTCGTATTTGATATTGTGGCTGAGTTAGAGTTCCTATGTCCCAATTGTGGTGAGGATGTGGTCTTTGAGGATAATGAACTTATTAGGCATACCTTGAAAAAGCGGATCAATGAGTTGACATCAGCTTGATACCTGGTAAAAACGCTGCTATTGAATTGCTTAAGCTGGCCGGATGCAGTGACAAGGTAATAAGTCACTGTATAGTGGTTTCAGATTTTGCCACGGAACTGGCTGGGAAGATCCATCAAAACGGGTATGCCGTAGATATCGAACTTGTGCAGATCGGAGCACTACTTCATGATATCGGACGGTCACGAACACACGACATCAGGCATGGGGTCGAAGGGGTGATCCTGGCAAAGGAATTCGGGCTTGATGGTAAGATAGTCGATATTATCAGGACCCATATCGGTGCAGGGATAACACCGGAGGATACTGTTTCACTGGGTCTGCCGCCAGATGGGTATATTCCTTTAACCCTGGAAGAAAAGATAGTGGCCCATGCAGATAATCTGGTTGAGGATGAAACGATTGTCTCGATCTCAG
Source organism: Methanosarcinales archaeon (assembly GCA_030600695.1). Taxonomy (GTDB): domain Archaea; phylum Halobacteriota; class Methanosarcinia; order Methanosarcinales; family Methanocomedenaceae; genus Methanocomedens_A. The sequence goes on from JAUVLO010000079.1 coordinate 5,431, forward strand.
AAAAGGTGGAAATCCTCAGAAAAAAAGGGCGTGGGGAAAATATCATTGAAAGAATTATCCACTTGAACAATGAGATTGAAAATATGATCGATTAAAGGTTTTCGGGGTCGTTTTTCAATACGGCACTCCACCACCATTCTGCCATGTCCTTAAGGTCTTTGCTGAATTGCCCGGAAAGTCGGTATTCACCGTTCTTGCTGCTTATAAGGCCGGCTCCAAGTAGTTTATTCCTCATTGAATAGAATGAAGCTTTTCCCACACCCAGTTCTTCTGCGATCTCTTTCCATTCATTTGTTCTCACCGGGTCTTTGTTTTTCTGCCGTTCTTCTATGAGTATAAGAAATTTTTGACCCCTTGCTGCCGTTCTTTCTTCCTGGAAGATACGCCGCATCAGATCATAATAGGGGTCCCGGGAACGGCTTATCCGTGTATTTGATTCTGACCTTACTATTATTGTAGTTGAGGTTCTCGGAGCATCTTTTACAAGTGTCATTTATTCAATTCCATGCTTCGCTATTGGGATTTTACTTGTCAATAAAACGTCAGTAATAGGCCATACTTAAATGGGCATGGGTTTTATTAATGCAGATTTCACCAATTCTATGTAATCTTCTTTTAATGTATATACTATTGGTGTTTTATATGACTCTTTATGCGCCCTGAGTATCCCCAGCTTTGAATGCACATAGCCTATCATTGATGCTACCATATTCTGTGAAACATCATATTTCTTAGAAAGAATTTTATGAATTGCATCAACAGTAGCCTCTTTCATTTCAAGGAAAATGTTCAGGAGAGTATTTCTTATTCCTGCGGTATCAAGCTCAAGATACTTTTCTAACCGTTCCTTGATTCTTCTTTTAAAGGATCCCATAAATATGCGCTCCGTTGAAAAACATTTTTTAAATTAATAAATTGACTAATACATTAATTTAGGCAGTATTAATATATATATGTTTCTACTTATCATTAGTATCTCTCACTTTTTTTATACATATTTTTATCACTTCAGCTTAAATCTTCAGCTTAAATCCGTTTCAGTATAACTTTTTATTAAGTGATCGATGACTTTACTACTTTTAATAATTTTTCATATGGAATTGAAATATAATATCATATGAAATTATTTTATATATTATTAGTATTTTATAATTAACATTATATTAATATAATATTAATTAATATATATTAATTTGAAAATTTATATTTTGTTAGCAATACCGGTGAACTGTAATAAATATTATATGAAATATAACTAATGGTTATTTAATTACCTAATTTGTTTGTTGTTGGTTAGATTTTGAGATATGTTTTCATTTTTTACAAAGATTCCCATAGTATATAGTCTTTGATTGGTGAGAACATATTTAGCTATATTTTTGTAACATTCTGAATTACAGATACTATAGGAATATGATGTGTGGGACACAAAACCCCAGCATGATCTACATAAAATATAATCATCGGAACATAAGGTGTTATGTGTTCAAAATATTACTATATCATATAAGAATGGATGTATGCAACAGATATACTTTTTTTGATTATTTCGTAATTTCCCCCTATGTTTCAAGTACTACATTCACTGTATGAGGGCTATCCTTTCTGAAGTGATTTAGTATATATAAATATAGGCTTATAAAAATGAAAAAACACACCACTTGTTTAAAATAATATATAAGTATCAATTTTTTAGATAAATTGTATGACATAATAAATAACACAATAGTATCAAATATATTATATATAATATTTAAAATCATATAACTTGTAAATAAATTATAAAAAATCATAATCTAAATATTATATACACTATTCTATATGGAATATAGATTAAATAATAAAAATATTAATATATATAATATGTGATAAATAATGTTTTAAAAATATTATTAATATTTTGAAACTGAAATATTAATGGAATAATGAAATATAAATAACATTTTATTGTGGGAATAATACCAAATAATTTATTTCAAATGAAATCGCTATCGATAGAATATGTACCAAAAACAATATACCGGCTGCCTGTTGGGAAGTGCTGTAGGGGATGCACTTGGAATGCAAACAGAAGGCATGAGTCTTGGAGAGATAAAACAAAAATTCAATATCGTATTTGACTACGGACCAGGTATGCCTGGAAGTCCTAACGAAAAACTGAGGCCTGGTCAGTATACAGATGATACTGAACAAACACTGATCCTAACACGCAGTATCCTGGAAGCTGGTAAATTCGACCCTGTGCTTTTTTCAAAGAAACTCGTTGAACATTATGCAATGATCGTATCACACCCCGGATCAAACAGAGGTTGGGGCCGTACAAGTCTTGATTCATGCAAGCGGTTACAATCAGGCACCCCATGGAAGGAATCAGGTGGTGATTCACCCACATGCGGCTCATCAATGCGTGTATCCCCGATCGGGCTGCTCTATCCGGATAACTTAGAACAACTCGAAAGAACCGCAGTAGATTCATCACTACCAACCCACAGACATCCCGAATCCATTGGTGGTGCAGTGGCAGTAGCATCTGCAGTCTCTCTTGCAATAACAAATACCAGCCCCGATATTGTTTTAAAGACTGCAGGCAGCCTGGCTAAAAAGTACGACCCTGTACTGGGCAATAAGATTTTTTCCATTGAAAAAATGAGATATATGCCCGAACTCAATGCATTCTCCGCAATAGGTACTTCCCTGATGACGCGGGATGTAGTACCTTCAGCATTCTATTGTTTTTCTAAAAATCCGCTGGATTTTTCCAGGGCCATACTTACTGCTATTAATGCAGGTGGGGATACTGATTCTATTGCTGCCATTACAGGTGCTGTCAGCGGTGCATATCTTGGAATTGACGCTATTCCAAAAAAATGGCTGGATGGACTTGAGAACCGTGATGAGATCGAATCACTTGCCCTGGAACTGTGGGAAATCGGCAGACATAATATGAAAGAGTGAGTCTATAATTCCAGACCATGATCGGTGATGCAATAAGAGCAGTGATCCCCTTTAAAAAGGAGAATGCAAAATCAAGACTATCAGAAGTACTTTCCGAAACCCAGAGGCAAGAGCTTGCTTTTTGTATGTTATTTGATGTTATAAGTGCACTGGAACAGTCAAGGAAATTCGATGAGATCGATATTTTGAATTCCTCGTTTTCCAGTATCATGAATACTGAGTTTCCGTCGAATATCAATGTCCTGCTTAATGAGAAAAGCCTGAACGATGCATTGAACGAATACCTCCAGAAATCGGCCGGACACTGGGATGGTACTGTGCTTATTAT
>JAUVLO010000117.1 GCA_030600695.1 Methanosarcinales archaeon
TTTGTTACGGTTATCCTTGCCGCTACCTTTCTTTTCATATGGAGACACATTCTCGGCTTCCATTTCTGTTTGTGGTCCTTTTCCGTGGGTCTGGTCAGCCTTGATTTTTGCCTTATTTTCAATATGAAGATTGAATTTCTCCTCTAACCCGAGACTATTATTTAACGCATTCATCAATCCCTTGATGTTCTTGCCTTCCAAGGTCTTCTGCTCAATCAGGTTCTGCAATACATTCCTGTGTTTGAGCATCATCTGCCTGGCATGCATGAGACCTGTGGCATTGATGTCAGACCCATCCAGTGTAGCTTCTATTTCGTCAGTCTTGTTCTTGTAATGACCAAGAGCAAGTCCGGCTGCTTCTTCATTATCCCTGTCCATTTCGGCCCTGGCTTCAGCTATCCTGTGTTGTGCTGCTGAAACTTGTTTTCCAAGTCGCTCGGAATCATTATATGTAAAGGCCTCATCGATGTCCCCGAATGCTATCTTAAGCCCGTATAATGCGTGTTCCGGTCCAACTGCACCTTTAAATGGGGGGATATCATCGGGTTCACCTGTTTCAGCATCAGAGAAAAATTCCTTAGTGATATTATCATTAATGGCATCAGTATCATTGCCAGTCTCATTACCAATCTCATTACCAGTCTCATTACCAGTCTCATTGAGATCGCCCGCTGCACTCCCCACCCACAGCATAAGACTTAAACAGAGCACCAGTGCAATCTTAATTTTTGTTTTCATAATTTTTTACCTATGTCTTAACACAACAATGTGTCTTTTTTACTTAGTCAATAATTGACCGTTGTTTTATATAAGCATTGCCACTGTCCTAAAAATCTTCAATTGTTCAAATACGTGCAACAATATCCGTAATTGTTTAAAACCGTTCTGAAAGGTAAAACAAAGCAATAAATTCAATATCTACATAAATTATATATTATTTATTATATAATATTACAATTAATAGGTATAATACTCATCAATATTCTTCTTCAATTTTGTGCCTTCCCCTAGCCCTATTTTCAACGCCTTTTCATTTATGGGCAGCAGATCCGCCCTTATGCGCTCTTTCAGTGCTTCCTTTAACGACACCGGTCTTACGATATCAGTAAGGGCTATTATGCTTCCCAGTGCAATCACATTGGCAATAACGACCACACCTGCCTTTGTGGCCAGATCTGTAAAGGGAATGCTATAATGTTTGATAGGGGGCTGGTGCATGACCAGTGTAGAATCCACGATTAAAATACCATCATCCTTCAATTCAGGAACAAATTTATTGCATGATTCCTGGTTCATAGCCAGTACAACATCCATTTTTTCAGGTATGGGATAATCGATTGGCGTGTCACTGATGATCAGGTTTGACCTGCTGGCACCACCCCTGGCTTCCGGGCCGTAACTGCTGGTCATTGTCACGTTCTTTCCGTCCCTGACTGCTGCATGCGCCAGCAGCGCGCCACCCAGGATAAGACCCTGGCCACCCGAACCTGATAAGCATAAATGGTACCGCGTCATAGCTTATCACCACCTGCCTTTTTAACAATCTGGCTGTATCTTTCCAGATAATCAGGTTCGTCAAGGTCTACAAGAACACCGACAGGGAACTGCTCGCCTACCTCCCCGGGCGGTATCTTCTTGAATGCCGGGTTAGGGATGGCATTGTCCTTATACCACATCATCATGTCCACCGCACTGCCTTTTTTATTGCGCCTGCCATACTGTACCGGGCACTGGGACATGGCTTCTACTATGCTGAAGCCTTTCTTGTCAATGGCCCTGGACAACAGGGCATCCAGCATCTTGGCATGGTATGTAGTTGACCGTGCTACAAAGGATGCACCGCAGGCCTCCACCAGTTTACATATGTCGAATGGCTTTTCTATGCTGCCGTACTGGGCAGTACTGGCCTTGTCTTCCATGGGCGTGGTGGGAGAGTACTGACCCCCGGTCATGCCGTAGATGTTGTTGTTAACGATAAGGGCGGTCAGGTCAATATTTCGGCGGCAGGAATGTATCAGGTGGTTGCCGCCAATGGCAGTGGCATCACCATCTCCCATGACCACGATAATGTTCAATTTTGGATTTGCCAGCTTGATGCCTGTGGCAAATGACAGTGCCCGGCCATGGGTAGTATGAAGAGTATTAAAGTCCAGGTAAGTGCTCATCCTGCCTGAACAGCCTATACCGCTGACAAGCACGATCTCGTCCTTGGTAAACCCTGTTTTTTCAATAGCCCTGACAAGTGCACCCATGACTATGCCTATGCCGCAGCCCGGGCACCATACATGGGGGAATGTCTTATCAGGCCGCAGGTACTTGTACATGGTCTCTGAAGTGCGTATCATAATGCTGCCTCCTCTATCTTTTCCATGATCTGGGCCGGGGTTATCAGTTCACCATCTACCCTGGTGACCCGCACCGCTTTTTTGGGGCAGGATTTCAGCACTTCGCCGTATATCTGCCCGTAGTTCATCTCTGGCACAACGAACAGCTTAACCCTTTTACTGATGTTCTCCAGATGGAACCTGGGGAACGGCCAGAGGGTTATGGGTCTGAGCAATCCGACCTTTAGCCCCTCGTTCCTGGCAATATTCACAGCCTCACGGGCAGAGCGGGCTACACTTCCGTATGCCACTATACAGATGTCGGCATCTTCAAGCATATATTCCTCTATCCTGATAATATCATGCAAATTGTTCTTGATCTTGTAGATAAGTTTGTCCAGGCACTGTTCCACTTCCTCGTGAACCAGTGTGGGGAAGCCTGATTTGTCATGTACCATTCCGGTCACATGGTACCTGTATCCCTCACCGAATGGTACCAGGGGCACGATCTCACCACCAGGCAGGTTATCGTAAGGATTGTACCAATCCGGTGGTACAGAGGGTTCAGGTCTGTCAATGACCTCAATTTTTTCCGGTAACTGGATATTCTCCCACATATGGCCGACTATCCCATCCATGAGCAGAATCACTGGACTGCGATATTTCTCAGCCAGGTTAAAAGCATGGATTGTGAGGGTATAGCATTCCAGCACCGACTGGGGCGATAGTACTATGATGGGATGGGCCCCGTGAGTACCCCAGCGGCTCTGCATCACGTCACCCTGGCTGGGCCTGGTGGGCATTCCGGTACTTGGCCCGCCCCTCATTACGTTGACTATCACGCAGGGTATCTCTGCCATTGATGCGAAACCCAGGTTTTCCTGCATTAGCGAGAATCCGGGGCCGCTGGTAGCGGTCATGGATTTGACTCCGGCCAGTGAGGCGCCGATAATGGCACCCATACTGGATATTTCATCTTCCATTTGTATGAAAGTACCTCCTATCTTTGGCAGTTCAACTGAGAGGAATTCGGCGATCTCTGTGCTGGGTGTGATGGGGTATCCGGCAAAGAACTTCATCCCCGCAGCCAGTGCTCCCATTGCACACGCTTCATTGCCATGTAGTAGTAGTTCCTTATGCCCCTTCATGTTCAGTCTCCTTTACGTCCTTCTTCTTTTTCACTGTTATTGCATAGTCGGGACAGTGGATATCACACAAGCCGCACAGGATACAGTCATCGGGCCTGGCTGCATAAGGATATCCGTCTGTGCCGCGCTCCAGTACATTTTTAGGACAGATGGCTATGCAGATGCCACATTTCTTGCACCATCTTGAAAAGATATGTATGGGGTCGTCATTTTTCTGTTTCATCCTGGTAAACTTCCATCTTTATTCGGGTATGAATTTAAACAATATATTAATGTTTGGGAAATATAAATAATATTCGATAAGAGTAAGCTATCCTAATGGGGAATTTTCCGGATCTAGAAAAAAGAATGAATGGAATACACGATTAAGTTGCCCGTTTTACAGTACAAGAAAATCCCCGCTTCAGTCGGATTTACTTGGAGTACAAAAAGTTATACTTTATGTACAACAAGAAAAAAAGAATCTATTCCGGTTTGGAATAGAAATACCCCCCGACTCCCCAAGGGGCCTCAATTGTTAATTGGCATGGAATGATTGGCCCGAAATGCCAGGTATTTTGACTATCAGACGATTATATGACCTTTAATATGCCATATGATATGCCAGTTTTTTCTTTTGCATTAAGTCCAATTTTCCATATACGGCATCATACAGTGCCATGATCTGGTTCGTATCGGTGGGATCTTTAAGCTCATGGGCCGCTTGTTTGAATATCTTCCATAGATCTTCCGGGTGGGAATTAATATCATCAACGGTTTTTTGTGCAATTGGTTCTATAATCTTCTGGATTACTGGTATGTTGGCTTTCTGGTTCTTATAGAATGCTTCCTTGTATAGTTCAAATGCTTTAGGGTTTGTCTGTTCCCATGTTCTTACATGTGCTGGTAATTCCATTTCATCGGACATACTTCATCACTCTCCATTCGTATCAACAATCAACTCTTGCGTAATATTATGTATTACAATTATATACATTTGTGTTACTAATATATATGATTTGCGCTATATCTTGTACACATCTTTTCCTATCCATAATTAATGAAGATAAACTTATTAGTTATTACAACCTTATCAGAATCCATGAAAAAGGCATATATTGAGATTGCTTCTTCTGTTGGCGCTGTAGCGGTGTTCATTATTCTAATTGTTATTGTCAATACAACATTTTCAGCTTATGCTGGCTATGGAAATGTAGCAATATTACTTATTTATGTGATAATCGTGGGATTGATCGGCCTTAAACTTGCTGAGATAAGTAACTGACGTTCTATCACAGTATCTCCGAATAACATCCGGATTCCTCAAATGTATAAATAATACCCCTGGTACTAACCATATATATAGCACAGGAGAATCACTAAAATGCCTGTCGGATTCAATGAGGAACAAATACAACGCTATTCACGCCACATCATGCTCCCGGAAGTGGGCAAAAAAGGCCAGCAAAAACTACTGGACTCAAAAGTGCTCTGTATCGGTGCCGGAGGTTTGGGTTCCCCTGTCATCCAGTACCTTGCCGCCGCCGGAGTAGGCACGCTTGGCATCGTGGACGACGATGTGGTGGACTTGAGCAACCTTCAGCGCCAGGTCATACACGGCGGGAATGTGGATAAGCCCAAAGTAGCCTCAGCAGCCGGGTTCGTGGAAAAACTAAACCCCGACGTGAAGGTCGTACCCTATGAGACCCGGCTGGATGCCGGCAATATCATGGACCTCATCAAGGACTACGACATGGTGGCGGACTGTTCTGATAATTTCGGCACCAGATATATGGTGAACGATGCCTGCGTGCTGACCAACAC
>JAUVLO010000096.1 GCA_030600695.1 Methanosarcinales archaeon
CAACTCAAGGATAAATTCCACTGAGATACGTGTTCCCCTGATGATAGGTTTCTCGCCTAAAATAGCATGATCAATAACGATCCTGTCATTATATATCATAATAATCTACCAATTAACAATCATGTTACCTTTTATTTAAGCATATCCCGGAGCCCACGAGCATTGTGATTTTTACATTTCAGGACATACCGTCATCTGCGAACATCCGGCTCCCACACACCCGTAACCTTCCTGTCCAGCGCCAGTCGCCCCATTACCCGATTCACATCCTTACCCACAGGCGCCGGCACTGCATACTCCAGCGGCGTTCCAGGTAGTGGTGTAAAGTAATGGGAATGTATGCGCCCGCCTTTATTTACCACAAATTCAACAAGTTCCAGCGTCTCCTGCTGGTCAGCTACTGTCTCACCGGGCAGCCCGAAAATAACATCCACGATCGGCGTCAGGTCGTAGTCCCTGCATAGTTCGACAGCACTTTCCACATCCTCAACAGTATGACCCCTGCCGATATTATCCAGCACGTCCTGGCTACCGCTCTGTGCACCCAGGCTCAATGATGAGTTGTGGCAGTACTGCTTCACCAGCTCAAGCATCTCCCCGATCACGAACTCGGGCCTGACCTCTGACGGAAAAGTGCCAAAGAATATCCTGCACCTGCCAGGGATGGCCTCCAGCAACGCCTGTACCATACCAGGTTCAGCCCCCTGCCCGCTTGAGCCGTAGGCAAAAGCATTGGGTGAGACGAACCTCACATCCCGCATCATACCTGCATATTCGGCCACCACTTCAGGGCTGCGGTGCCGCATCTTGTGTCCAAACAGGCGGGGTGTCTGGCAGTAGCCGCAGCTATAAGGGCAGCCCCTGCTTATCTCGATATAGCCTTTAAGCCCGTCTCCTGAGAACGGAGGATACTTATCAAGGTCAACGGGAGGTCTTTTTCCAGTGATCACACACTGCCCCCCATCCTTATACGCTATCCCCTTCACATCAGCCGGATCACGATCACCGTCGCCGATGCTGCGAATAAGTTCAGGCAGTGTCTCCTCCCCTTCACCGATTACCACATAGTCAAAATATTCCAGGCATTCACCGGGCCTTGCCGAAGGGTGCGGGCCGCCTGCAATGTAAATGGAATCAGTAGATGAGTTTCTTATTTCATCAAAGACCCTGTCTGCCTGTGCAGTAGCAAAACTATACGCCATAATTCCATCCACAGGCCCATGCACCACCTGCGCCCCCCGGACTAGGGGCATAAGGGCGGCAAGGCTGTTGCGGTTCTTACTATCCAGCCGGAAACTTACCCTGCCCAGGTTTGAACCCCCTACACCTGGATCGGGACCAGTGTTACGCACAGCAGGCCTGCCCCAAAGACCAGCACACCCACCAGTATCCTGCTGCTGCCCAGGTAATCCGAATCCTCCAGGGGTTCGGGGTGACCGGCCGCTGCAAACAATGTTATGAACAATCCCCAGAACAGCCACATACCACCATTTTGCTGCATCACGAAATAGATGAACAATGAAATAGAAAGCAGAACGAAAGGTACCACGGCAGATACATAGGCCGACTTTTGACCAAGCATGGCACGCAGCATATGTCCACCGTCAAGCTGGCCTGCAGGTATCAGGTTCAGTGCGGTCACAAGCATGCCCACCCACCCGGCAAAGGCCACTGGATGCATAACAGTTTCGTCCCCAATCCCACCTACAAGGTACCCGATAATTTCAAACAGGACCGGGAGTGATAGCTTTAGGAACATTGACCCCTCCGGGATAACTGTGTCCAGTGGGGTAAGAGATAGGCCGATCACTGTCACTATTATTGATGCAACCAGTCCTACAATCGGGCCTGCCACACCCACATCGAACAGGGCTTTACGGTTCGGGATCGGTCCTTTATGTTTTATCACTGCACCCATGGTCCCTACTATAGTGGGGAAGGGAATGAAATACGGCAGTGAGGTTTTCATACCGTGTATTCTTGCTACAATGTAATGCCCCATTTCATGGGAACCCAGCACGAACATGATGGCCAGGGTGAAAGGCAGACCTTTCAATATAGCTGTCGGATTTGAAAAGGGGTCAATACCGAACATCATGGAACCCACGAACATGGTCGTGATAACTGTAAGGAATGCCAGTACCACATTAATCCATATCCGGTCCTTCTTCCGGGTAACAGGGCTTATTACAAGTACAAACTCACCCAGTTCATATGCCATCCGGACGTCATAGCCCATACTTGAAATTGGGACCCAGAGCCGTCTGATCACGTCCTTCGGGTCATTTAATGGATTGCCGTAAAAAAAATATGAACCATTTTCAAGTGCATACTCATATATCCTGAAATCCGGCACTTCGGACTCGATGATCTGAAAAATAGCAGATTCGATATCCTGCTTGTCAGTTCCATTATCTTCGATATGATTCATAAATTCAGTATGGTTCATAAAATATCAACAGTCCCCCTGGTCCCATCGACCCTGACCCGATCCCCGGTTCTTATAGTATCAATAGCATCCGGTTCGGTGCTGTCCACCATTGGTATGTCAGATATAATGGCCCCTACAGCCACAATAGGTTCGGCGGACCTGTTTATGACTGCCGCGGGGGCAGTTTTGTTCTTTTTCAGCTGGTACATCACATACGACCCCACTGTGGAACCCTTTCCTGAAGGGAACACAAGGACCTTCCCTGTCACATCCTTACCTTCAAGTTCGTGTCCCTTCTCAACCACGATCCCTGTGGCAGGGTCAATGCTGCCGAGGAATGAAATGGACTGGGTGGTAACCAGTGCCTCACCTTCGGCCTGTCCCCTGGAGATGGGCCTGCCTTTTAAGGTCCTAATCGCTATCCTCTCCTGCCAGGCATTCGTTAATGTGTGCAATCCTTGCCCCTACACCACACAGGTTCGGGATATACTTGAAGGCTTTACCCGAATCTGTCAGTACACATCCGAAACGGTCTGTGGCTGGTGATACCACCATGCAGGTATCAACAAACACTTTTGCGCCGCTGTCCTCGATTCTGCGTATCAGTCCGGGATTAGCATCCCTGACCCTGCGGGACGTGCATATCCATACCTCCTTTGCCGTGGTATGCTCTTCAAGTAAGCGTGCCGCTTCTTCCAGTTCACTGGCAGAGTAATGGGGGCAGCCCAGTGCCACCAGGTCAGGTTTATTCCCGTATCCTTCCCCATATCCTTTCCCGCATCCTTCATCAAATACATCATCGATCTGTCTGCGCTCTATGATAATAGTCTCTCCCGGAAACTCTTGCTGCCTTGATTCAGGGGTGACACCCTCTACATGATACAATGCAACTGCACCAGAAGCTGCCATGGCCGCACCCAGGGCTTTTAATTCGGCATCGGACGGCTTTGACCTGAGCCTGAACATGGGTACACCTGAACCCGCCTCAGCCCCTGCCAGGCAGCCCAGGGCACCGTAATCGGCTCCTGTTAATTTACAATCCACTTCAAATCCGATAGTGGGGGCCCGGTTCTCGTCCAGGTGATAACCATAATTGGCGGTCTTTCCAATGAGTGCAGCCGACAGTGCCGAAGGTCCGCCTTCGCGGTTGGTCCTGGCACCTATCACCGAATTTGCGTAGGATATTGCCGAGCTTTCACTCCATGCCAGGTGGTCGCCAAAAGCAGCCAGTTCTTTGTCAATATGATAGGGAGTGCAGGTGCATTCACATCTCACGCCCAGGCGGCGGTATGCTTCAATGATCCGGGCCTGTTTGGATGCAAACTCCGCATCCACACCCATCTCCTGCCAGCGCTCCAGGTCCATGCCTGCAGGGTTAAGGATGGAGGGCACCACAACTGTGCCTTCAAGGTCTGATATCCATTCCAGGCCGGCATCACCTATTGTCTTGTAGCTCACGCCTGCTATCTGGGCGCTCCTTACCGGTATAAGTGAGTCAGCGCCATAGATATCGCCAAGGGTGGTAAGTATCTCCATGGCTTTTTTAAGCGTGGGACCATGCTCGCCTTCCAAGATAGACTCTTCTTCCTGTGTCAGGTACAAGTTTTTAGTCCCCCCCGGGGGTCACCCGTTTGAACTTGTGCTCTTCTCCCAGTATCATGGTTGCGTCCAGGCCCATCTTGGCGCTATTCCCGTTTGCAGAACACATGGGGTCAAGGCTGCTGCCCCGCACGTCAGGGTACACGACCAGGTCTTTGTCTGCCCTGAACCTTGTTGCTATGGCATATTCCACATCAGGCAGGTCAAAAATGTCAATATCATCATCCACCACTACTACATGCTTCAAGCTCTTATGTGCCGAGAACGCTGCATCGATAGCTTTTCGACCGTCGTTATCTGCGGTCTTGTGTATCCGGACAATGGCATGCAGATATGAGCAGCCACCTTCAGTCAGCACCACGTTGCGGGCATCACAAACCTCCCCCACTCCTTTCAGGATCAGGGGTTCGTAAGGTATGCCCATGAGCATCTTGTGTTCGCCTCCTGCCGGCATGATGGCATGGTAGATGGGGTCACGGCGGTGCATGACTTTTGTGATCCTGATCAGCGGTTGTTGCCTGATGATGTCCATGGTATCTGTGATATCTACAAACGGTCCTTCATCTACAGTAGTATCAGGTTCAATATATCCTTCCAGCACCCATTCGGCATGCGGGATGCTGACGCCGTTATCAAGTTTGAATAGCTCGACAGGCCGGCCCAGTAGTGCCCCAGCATACTGGAATTCCTTTCCTTCAGGTACTCTTGTAGTGGTTGCCAGAAGTATAACAGGATCTATGCCTATAACTATTGCAATGGGCAGTGGCTCACCTGCCAGGGATGCAGCTTTTTGAAGATTATATGTGTGCCGGTTCTCTACCAGACGACCTACTAAAGTATCTTTGCCCGTTACCATTAATCGATGGATCGATGCATTGCACATGCCGCCGTATTCTGACACTACTACTCCGGCTGTGATATAAGGTCCGCCGTCTTTTTTGAAATATGTCAGTATCGGGATCTTGCCAAGGTCTACTTCAGGTTCTATGACCTCTGTTGAGGGGGTGTTATCTACCAGTATCACTTCACCATCAGGTTCTTTTTCTGCGAGGTAATGAACCATCTTCTCTGGTGTAGTTCCCAGTGCCGCTGCCATACACTGCCGGTTTGCGATAATATTTATTACTATTTTATGCCCCATCACATCATTAAAAAGAACCGGGCCTTTTATTTTATGTGCTGATCCTGATACTTCCAGGTAAGGAGAATAACTATCATTGATCTCATGTAATAACTGGTCTGACCTTAGTTGTTCAATGAAATTTCTAAAACTCATTTTGCCTCTGTTAAAATCTTATAGCTGGCATATCTTATAATATCTTTTACACAATTCTGATGATTATAATATTCTATCCATTATAAAAATAGCTACTGCCATAATATTGTTAAAAAAAAAATACGCAAAACTTATATAAGTTAGATACCAAGATAATTCGACTTGCATAGAATCATTAATATAGATTCTGCTTGTTGATTTGATAAAATTAATTAAAAATTTTACCCATAGGAGGAAAATATTTAATGAGTGAGGAATTAGTTGAATTTGTTTATTATTCTGGAATTACAGACACTTCTGGAATTCCTGCATTTTTCATAATGCTTGGCATTGCAATGGTCGCAATTCTAATATTTTTAGTAGGAATGTATCTGAATATGCAAAAATGGGGCGGCGGAAGTGCGTCTCATTTCTTGAAAACCTTTTTAAAATCTATTAACCATGAAAAATTGGGACACCACAAAAGGCAAAGCCTTTTAAGCACAATAATACTGGATATCTTATTGCAGCGCAGAATACTCAGACGCAGCCCGTTCAGATGGGTGATGCATATGCTGATATTCATAGGATGGATCGGTATGTTCATTCTTTCAATGGTTTTTGCAGTATTTGAAGTGCTGCATGAGATCGGAATCGGACATTTCAACCTGGTGGACATAAGACACAGCCTAGACTTTGGTAATGAAGTGCTTGGATATATGCTGTTGATAGGACTTTTCATTGCGATCGCAAGACGCCTGGCAATTTCAGATGTTGTCAAACGCACTCAAATGTTTGACTGGGTACTTGTTCTGGGTACTCTGGTCATCACAGTAACAGGTTTTATGGCGGAAGGTTTCAGACCTGATGCCATAGCGGGTGCATGGACTTTCCTGGGCAGTGATGTAGCATTAGCCGAAACCTTTGCACTGTTCCATGTGGCAATTTCACTGTTGTTCTGTATCGCTTATATTCCGTACAGCAAGTATATGCATATGTTAGCAGCACCAATGGTCATTCTTGTTAATGGCGGAGGAGAGTAATATGGCAGATGAAGAAAAACCCAGACCTGTAATTCCAAAAGGAGAGCCATTCATCAAGACTGATGTAATTAGTCCTACTTTTATGATGCAGTACGATGCCTGCACCAGATGTGGCGAATGTGATAAATGGTGTCCTGCCCTGGATGCAAAAGATGGGGACCGGAAATATTCCCCGATGAACAAGATCAGCCGGTTCAGGGAATATATGGGCCAGAGTTATGGCTTAAAAGCAAAAATATTCGGACCGAAAAAGCTCGATGAGGATGATATCCAGGATTTCGCAGATGCCTTTTTCCACTGTAGTACCTGTGGGGTCTGTGCTTCGGTATGTCCAGCCGGTATAAATACAGTTGATATGTATGAGGCCACCAGACAGCAGCTTGTCATGAGGGACAACGGTCCATACGGAAAGACTGTAATGTTCCCCAAGCTTATTGGTGAGTATCGTAATCCATATCTGAAAGACCAGAAACAAAGACTGGATTGGATACCTGATGATGTTGAGATCGCCGAAAAGGCAGATGTGGCTTATTTTGCAGGATGTACTGCAGGATTTAACCAGCAGGTCCTGGGAGTATGTACAGCCAGGGTC
>JAUVLO010000071.1 GCA_030600695.1 Methanosarcinales archaeon
ATACGGGTGTTGAGTATTCGGATGATTTGAGCTTGGAATTGGCGCGGAGCTCGTCGGCGGCTTCCCATAAGCGTTTTTCTATTTCGTTATTATTGCTTGCTATATGCACACCTCAACTAAAAGTGATATTGATTTCATTTATGCCTACAACTTAATGTAATTATATAATAAGTATGCGGTTTTATTTACGTTATGATTTTGATTAAACATGATGCGCCTTATAATAGCCTATGGAAATCAAATCTTCACAAAGAAATTTTTAAGTCACTTAAATCAGTGTTAATCTGTATTTTAAAATACTAACTCCCACACCCCGTAATGCGGTGAAATAAGCCAACCCACTGCGGCTTCTAATCAATCCATGCCTCCGTTCCTGCTGTACCCACCCGCCTGCCCGGCCATAGTGCTGCTGACCGGGTGCAGGTGCTCATGCGCTGGGCGGGGGTGCTGCCGGTGGCGGTCATGGCTGTTAAAATATAAAACAAAAGTGATTTACGTGTATAACCCTGCCACCACTGCCCGTCAGGGCGGCAGGGTGGCAGCCAGCCGTATGGATTCGTGTGAGTTTCGAACCGCAGAGAATGTGATGTACCATCCAATAATTATTGATTAATAATGCGTGTATACATGCAGTTGCACTAATTATTCAGTGTAATTTTTTATCGCAATGGTTACCATTTTTTCCAGTTCAAACCATTGATCCTGTTAAAATGATTGACATTTCTTGTCAGCAACTCTTCTTTATTTACCATTACAATACCTGCAATAAGAACATCAAGGATATTTACAGGATTGCCGGCATTCATCAGTTCTGCCTGGATTTTGGCAGATGCAAGTACAGCAGGCATTTCAAATTCGAGGACGTCCATAGACCTTAGTAAAGAATTTACTTCCGCATGGGATTTTTTTGGATTCTGAGAGCGGTCTGCACCGTAATAAAGTTCAAAAGCGTTTATGATGGTAGTTTTTGGGCTTTTGATCTTATCGGCTTGAGCAGCTGCAGCTGCATCACCTCTGAGAAGAGCAACCAGATAATCGGTATCCAGTATAGTCATAATTTTGCACGCTCTAAACGGGATATATCAGTTCCACAGGACCTTATTTCAATGGCCGCCTTTTCAAATTCATCGTCTTTCAATCTTCCGGCAAATTCTTTTAACGGTTTTTTACTGACTATTCCTGTAATACGATTAATGAGGACTGTAAAGCTTTCCCCCTCTTTTTTTAGCTGCACAAGGCTTTTGTAAGCTTCTTCTGAGATAGTTAATGTTTTATGAGCCATATGTTTAAGTGTATTTATTCGTGTATTTAAATGTGCCTGCCATTTTCATTCCTTACGTCTATCGTTAATGTGGAATGATTCCTGCCCCCATCCATCCCTGTACACTCCCACTGCCCGTCCCTGGTCTTGTAGATCGGTGCGGGTGCACATGCGCTGAGCGTAGGTTGGGGCGTGGTGTGTGTTGGACACCTCTAGTCTCCCGCCGCCCAGCCTCTCTGCACTATACCCTGCCACCGCAGCCCGTCAGGGCGGCAGGGTGGCAGCCAGCCTGCCTCCTTTCTGCACAGCGCTGAGCCTGGGTTGTTAAAGGTATGTGTGGGCGGCAAACGCGGGTGTTTGGTGGGTGCTGCTGCCAGCGGCGAGTATGGCTGTTGAAATATAATTTTTATGAAATAAGGTGTCGCAAAGGATGCAAAGCCGACACAACATTATCTTTGCGTGCTTTGCGGTGCAGTATCAGGCATATATTTCAACAGCCATAGGTCGATTTTTATGTACAGCTTAAAGATAAAGCCCGATCTTGGAAAAACCACCCATAACAAAACCTATTTCACATAACATCCTTATCACCCCCCATACAACGGAGACCCCCACATGAAGATCAACAAACCCAGAGGTACCAGGGACTTCCTCCCCGAAGATACCCGCAAACGCAGATACATCGAGAACAAACTCCGCCAAACCGCCAAACGATGGGGCTACAACGAAATAAAGACCCCCACCTTCGAGCACATCGAACTATTCACACTAAAATCCGGTGAAGGCATACTGGGTGAAATATACAACTTCAAGGACAAAGGCGATCGCGAAATAGCCCTGCGCCCCGAACTCACAGCCCCCGTGATCAGGCTGTACGTCAGCGAACTCCAGCGCGCACCCCGCCCGATCAAACTCTACTACTTCGATAACTGCTTCAGGTACGAACGCCCCCAGAAAGGACGTTTCAGGGAATTCTGGCAGTTCGGCGCTGAGATCATAGGCAGCCCCAGGCCCGAAGCCGATGCAGAGGTCATAGCCCTGGCCTGCCGGATGCTCCACGAAGCAGGCGTGGACGGCGACCTCCATGTCGGACACCTCGGTATAATAAGGACCCTGTTCAAGGGGCTGGACACCGACACCCAGGGCCAGATAATGCGCCTTGTGGATAAAAAGGACGACAAGGGCCTGGAGGACTACCTTGAAGAGATCGATGCCGATATCGGGATGAGGGAGAAACTCTTCGAACTCATAGGACTCACCGGCAGCAATGCAGCGGATGAAGCAAAAAGGCTGCTGGGCGACATAGAAGAACTGGAAACCTTCAGGACACTACTGGAGCTGCTGGACAGCCACAGCCTCGACTACACTATCAACTTCGGCATTGCCAGGGGCCTGGATTATTACACAGGCATGGTCTTTGAGATATACAGCAGCGGCCTGGGAGCGCAGAACCAGGTATGCGGCGGCGGGTCGTACAGGCTGGCCCACCTGTTTGGCGGGAAAGAAGTGGAATCCACAGGCTTTGCCCTTGGGTTTGACAGGGTCATGGAAGTATGCACGACAGAGCCTCCCGCTGACGACAGGGCCGTTGTGGTCTGCTTTGACGAGACCCGAAAAGAAGGTATACGCATCGCCGACTCCCTGCGGGAACACATAATTGTAGACGTGGACGTTATGGGCAGGAGTTTTAGCGCCCAGTTAAAATTTGCCAATACCGTCAGGGCCAGGTGGGCCGTGATAGTCGGTGAGGACGAAGTGGCACAGGGCAAAGTAGCGCTGAAAGACATGGAATCGGGCAAGCAGGAACTACTGGACCCTGATGAACTGGTTAAGCGGCTTACTGCGTGACCGGACCACGATCACTGTATCAAATCCAGGGGCAGTGCACCGTTATGTACCGCAGTGGCCACCAGCACCCCTTCCAGGCCAATATCCTTCAGGTGGCTGATATCATCAGTATCCTTGATACCCCCACCCAGCAGTATGTTGTGGTCGCTGTGGTCCACCACCTGCTCTAAAAATTCGGTATTGATGCCACTGGAAGTACCCACCTTGCTCAGTTCCAGTATGATCAGGTCATTAATATCATAACTATTCAACAATTGGATCAGTTCAATAGGCGGCAACTTAAATGCCGGTTCATGGGTCAATATCTGGCCGGCCTTGATATCAATGCTCATGTTTATAGACCTGGGGTAAAAGTTTGATGCACTTTCCACTAACTCAAGGGTTGCAGTTTCTGTTCCCAGGACCACTGAGCCTGCCAGCTCCTGGCCCAGATGCACGTCATCCATAGTAGATGCCCCGCAGTCAAGCATTAAACTGGTTTTCCAGCCCAATTGTTTGACGACCTTGTCATTATTTCCACTACCCTCCAGCCTGTCCAGGTCTGCAATATAGAGCTCCCTGGGTGAAAGTTCATCCACGATATGGAGTGGGTCTGAAGATTCACAGACCGTACTGAAATTATGTATAGGGCCATATTTTTCCCGTTCACCTTTTACGGCATGCACTACCTTTCCGTTTAAAATATCCAGGACAAATATTATTCTAAACATGGAGTATTAGTAAAAACGTTAAAACCGGTTATTCTCATCACTTTTTTTATCAGTCAGTCAATATTGCTATTCATATTATTCATATTAAAGTCTTATGAATTGAATGAAGAACAATTGACCATATTAGCAGAATCCAGGTTGGATTATTATCGCAACATATATATTACGATAG
This sequence comes from Methanosarcinales archaeon, assembly GCA_030600695.1. GTDB lineage: Archaea > Halobacteriota > Methanosarcinia > Methanosarcinales > Methanocomedenaceae > Methanocomedens_A. The sequence continues at coordinate 3,992 of JAUVLO010000071.1, forward strand.
GGTAGTATCTGTTTCACAAATCAGAGGTATAAGTATATGAAATTACTGGTAAGTCCCATCAATCTCGAGGAAGCTAAGGCCGCTTACAACGGTGGAGCAGACTTCATAGATGTCAAGAACCCGAAAGAGGGAAGTCTTGGTGCAAATTTCCCGTGGGTCATTCGTTCAGTCAAAGAAGCAATGGACCCTAAGACCCCGGTCAGTGCAACTATCGGGGATATGAACTATAAACCCGGAACAGCATCCCTTGCAGCCCTGGGTGCTGCTGTAGCCGGTGCTGACTATATAAAAGTAGGATTGTATGATATCCAGACCACGGAACAGGCCATTGATATGGTAGAGCATGTGGTAAGATCTGTAAAGGATTATGACCCGAGTAAAAAGGTAGTTATTTCAGGCTATGCTGACTATAAACGTATAAACTCCATCCCGTTACGTGAACTGCCTTCTGTTTGTGCAGATTACGGCGCAGATGTGGCAATGATGGATACGGGCATCAAGGACGGTCGTTCAACATTCGAGTTCATGACCAATGAGGAACTATCGCAATTCGTGGAATCTGCCCATGACCTGGGGCTTATTAGCGCCATTGCAGGTAACATCAAGTTTGAGGATATGGAGGCAATAAACCAGATCGGTCCTGATGTTATCGGGATAAGGGGATGTGTGTGCGGCGGCGACCGCAACTCTACTATCCAGCAGAAACTGGTGGAAGAGTTGAAATCCATGATGGTGTGACCCGGTTCACTCAATCGGTTCACTTGATCCCAAGTTCCATTAGTAGCTGTTCGGGCACAATTCCATCACTGGTGAAACCCGACGCATCATAGAATTCATCCAGCATAGCATCCAGTTCACGTTCTGTTACTGGATTGCTGCCACTTTTTACCCTGTCAGGCAAGGTATCGTGACCCCTGCCAAATCCTTCCCTGTTGTTAAAAGCACGGGTAAGTACCGCCACTCTCCTGCCAATCATATCGAATTCTTCACGGTCCATATCAAATCCGGTAGAGGCAGTATATAGTTCTAATAGCTCATCCAATCCGGCAGCGTACGTGAAAAACTTGCAGATACCTATGGAATCATAGATGGCGTTGCGCTGCTGCCCGTCCCAGACCATCCCACCTTTTCCAGCCGTGGCCATTGGGTCCAGCCGCCCGCCCCTGCCCAGCACTTCCTTTCCATAGGTCCACGGACGCAGGTGGCAGGCACCCCTGTCTGATACGGCATAGGCCAAAGCCTGGCCCTTTGCGGCCTGGGGCAGGTATGCAGGTATCTCCAGGCCCTTGACGTTCATGGCAAACCCCTCTGTACCCTGGCCGATTATTCCAGAGGCATCCCTGGTGCCGTTTGCAGCAAATGCCAGTGCCCCTTCGCCTGACCCCATCATATGGATGATTTCGATCAGCGCATCGGCACTGCCGAAAGTAAGTTCCAGGCCGCCTGTTTCCTCCTTACCGATCAGCCCCCTTTCATAGCATTCTATTAAAAAGGCGATAGTGCTGCCCGTGCTAATGCTATCCAGTCCGTATGCGTCGCACAGGTGTTCGGCTGCCGTGACCGCTGCCGGGTCATCGATTCCACAGTTGGAACCCAGCAGGGTAATGGATTCGAACTCAGGCCCGTCGTGTGTTAACCCGCGGTACTGCCCCTCCTGCACCACCGCCAAGTGGCTGCACTGTATGGCACAGCCCGGGCAGGGCCGGCGTCTGCTACCACCATCCCACAATTGTTCTTTTAAGGCAAAACCGTCCAGGTGCCCTGATAGTTCATCGTTCCGTCCTGACGTATAATTGCGATTACTCCAACCACCTGTTTCATTCACAACCTCCACAAGTTCTGAAGTACCCATTTTCCTGAGATTTTCCACACCAGTACTTGTCCTGACCTTCTGGTTGATTATTTTCCTGATGGCCCTGAATGCTTCAGGGTCTGCGGGTTCAAATTTCCCGTGCCCGGACACCACTACGGCCTTTAAGTGCTTGCTGCCCATGACCGCACCCAATCCACCACGGGCCGCTGTGCGGTTCTCTGCGAATATGCCTGCCAGTTTGGCCATTCGCTCGCCTGCTGTCCCTATGGTCAGCACCCTGGCCTCACGGTCAGTGGAATGGCGTTTTTTCAATACTGACTGGGTTGAGAATGTGTCCACACCCCACAGGTCGGCAGCATCCAGTATCTCCACCTTGTCATCCACAATGTTGATGTATACCGGGGAGTCGGCATGTCCACTGATGATGATACCCATATACCCGGCACTGCGCAGTTCAGTGCCCCACCAGCCGTTGCAGTGACTGTCGCTCCAGGTGCCTGTGAGCGGGCTTTTGGCACAGACCGAGAAGTTGACGCAGTTGGTGGCAGGTGCGCCGGTCAGGGGGCCGTTCATGATGGCAAGCAGGTTGCCAGGGGACAGGGGGTCGCAGCCGGGCGGGTTCTCGTGGTAGAGGTAGTGGGCTGCCAAACCCTTGCCGCCCATGAACTTGCGGAGTAGGGCAGCAGGTATATTTTCATATATAACTTTTTTTTTGGATAGATCAATTCTTATTATAGTGGGAGATATCATAAGCATCTTTTTTTCAGATTTTGGTATTAATATTTGTTAAACATTCTAATAAATTATGATGGAATATAGCGCAATTATTATAAATGATTACACATGATTTAGAATTAATATTAGTTGGGAATGAAATTAAATTTTGCATCCGAATCATTACAGGGTGGTATAAATGGAAATTATAAAGAAAACACTTGTTATATTGATTTTATGTTCTTTTATTATGGGAACAGTACCCATATCGGTATTAGCACAGCCAAACAGTCCTGGTAACCAATTTTTTAAAATAAAAGGGCCAAATCTTCCCGAAGATGTTGAATATGCGTCAGGGGAATTTATAGTCCAGTTTAAACCTGGGGTTTCAAATGAACAAATTGCCAGTATTAATTCCAACCACGGGACTTCAGTAATTTATACAAGTCCTAATGCTGGGTTTAAAAGATTGCATGTTCCAAACGGCAAATCGGTCCATGGAATGGTTGAAAAATACAAAAATAGTCCATATGTGGAATATGCAGAACCGAATTACAAAGTTTATGTTGATGCAACCATCCCGAATGATTATTATTTTTCACTTCTATGGGGTATGCACAACATAGGCCAGAGTGGAGGCACAGTAGATGCAGACATCGATGCTCCTGAAGCATGGGACATCCAGAAAGGAAGCAATACTATAGTAGTTGCCGTAATCGACACAGGCGTGGATTACAACCATAAAGACTTGGATGCAAATATATGGACAAACCCTGGTGAAATTGCAGGCGATGGCATTGACAACGACGGAAACAACTATATTGATGACATACGAGGCTGGGACTTTTTCAGCGACGACAATGATCCCTACGATGAGAGTGGTCATGGAACGCACTGTTCCGGAACAATAGCTGCTGAGGGAAACAATGGTAGGGGCGTTGTAGGAGTAAGCTGGAATGCAAAGATTATGCCCTTAAGATTCTTAGGCCCCGATGGGGGCTACACATCCGATGCTGTACTTGCAATTAATTATGCAATTAAAAATGGTGCAGATATAATGAGCAACAGCTGGGGTGGTGGAGGATATTCCGAGGCTTTAGAAGATGCTATATCCAATGCCAATGATGCAGGAATACTGTTTGTTGCTTCGGCAGGTAATGGAGGACTTGACGGTATTGGAGACGATAATGATGTAATCGATCATTACCCATCAAGCTACGATATCCCAAATGTTGTCTCTGTGGCGGCAACAGACAGATACGACAACCTAGCATCTTTCTCATGCTATGGACTGGAATCAGTTGACCTTGGCGCTCCTGGCGTTACTATTGCCTCAACATATCCTCGAAACAGATACGCATACATGAGTGGAACCTCCATGGCAGCCCCGCACGTGGCAGGTGCAGCAGCTTTGATTAAGGCGCAATACCCGGATATCACAGTTGATGCGTTGAAAGCAAGATTACTTGAATCTACAGACTCTATATCTTCACTTGACGGGAAGACAGTAACTGGTGGAAGATTAAATATAAATAACTGTTTTAATGTGTATATTCAGCCTGAATTATCAGTTATAGTAACATCGCCCACAATAGCTAACATTGACGAAAGCTTTGCCGTAGAAGCAATTATTTCTAACTCGGGGACTGAGACTGTAACTGGTGTAAATGCTACAATAAATCTACCCAAAGGGCTAAGTCTTGCCACTGGTGAATCCCAAACAAAGCCAACAGATGACATAATAAATGGAGACTCAGCAACAGTTTCATGGACTGTCAACGCTGATACCGTAGGAACATACAATATAACAGTCGAGGCATCAGCAACCAATGCAGCAACTACAAGCGGTACAGCAAATGTTGAGGTGATAATCCCAGACACAACACCACCAATAGTTACATTAACTGCCCCATTCGATGATGCTTACATTACTACTGAGTCATACACTATCACAGCGACAGCATTTGATGAGGAATCCGGAGTGGCTTTAGTCGAGTTCATGTATTTAAACGGAGGAATTGCTTGGATATCAATAGGAACGGATACAACATCACCATATGAAGTTATGTGGGATTTGAGTGCAATAGATGATCAGACAGGAATCCAGGTCAAAGCAATAGCCATAAACTATGCTGAATTAACTGCAGAGGATGTTAATAGTGGAATAACCCATGATGCAACACCACCAACTGCAACTATTTCAATAAATGGCGGAGCGGAGTATACGACAACTACAGGGGTCACATTAAATTTGACAAATAATGATGCAACAAGCGATATTGATAAATGCAGATATAGTAGTGATGCTTCATCCTGGAGTGAGTGGGAAACATGTGCTGAATCGAAAATATGGACACTGACAGATGGTGATGGAACCAAGACGGTTTATTATGAAGTTAGGGATAATGCTGGAAATGTTGTACAGGTTACTGACACGATCATATTAGACACAACACCACCAACAGGATCAGTAGCTATTAATGATGGTGCAATTTATACAACTTCATCTAATGTTACTTTAACCATGTCAGCAGCGGATGCTAATGGCGTGGCAGAGATTATGGTCAGTAATAATGGAACATTTAGTGATGCAGTTTGGGAACCCTATACAGCAAGCAAACTATGGACACTGACAACCGGTGATGGAGATAAAACCGTGTATGTGAAATATAAGGATAAGGCGGGCTTTGAATCGACAGCATGCTCAGATGACATAATCCTGGATACAACACCACCAGCACAAGTGCAAGATGTAGTAGTGACTACAATAAGCAGCAGTGAACTGGGTATTTCATGGACAGATAACACAGAAGAAACAGATCTTCAGCATTACAATGTGTACAGAAGCACTACGGGAGGCGGCCCGTATGATTTTGTTGCCTCTCCAATAACGAGTTCATACACAGATACAGGACTAGCAGCATCAACTACCTATTATTACAGGATAACAGCAATGGATGAAGCAGGAAATGAAGGAGTACTGTCAGTTGAAGCATTAGGAACCACTGAAGCAGCTGGTAATGTTATGCACATAGCAAGCATCGACATGTCAACAGCAAGGATAAAATCGAATGGATGGTATACCTATGCTACGGCGACGGTGACTGTTGTTGATGCCTCAGGAAGCTGGGTGGAAAATGCCACAGTATCTGGTCAATGGAGCAGTGCAACATTCGATAGCGATAGTAACACTACAGATGGTTCCGGTATAGTCTCACTCAACTCAGACACAGTAAAAGTGCGAAGAAGTACTGAATTTATATTTACCGTAACCGATGTTTCGCTGTCAGGTTGGTCATATGACCCAATGGCTAATGTCGAAACCAGTGATAGCATAACAATATAATGTTTAATTCAACTGAAACAAAAACCGTAGGCGTCCATTCCGGGCGCCACACATCTTTTTTCATATCTTTCCGATCAATATCCCACTTCAATATCCTTCCCAAAAATATCACTCAGATCAGAATCCAACCCTGACTTCAATTCCTCAACTTCCTTCTTCAGCCGTGCAAGTTCCTTCTTCTCAGCATCCAGTTTCTGTCCAGTAGAATCCATCA
>JAUVLO010000021.1 GCA_030600695.1 Methanosarcinales archaeon
CCTCAACATACTGCGGCCAGTCAATTAGCGTCACCCCCTCATCGCTCACAAAAATATTATACTCGCTCAGGTCCCCGTGCACCACACCCTTCGCATACGCCAGCCCCACCTGCTCCAAAATCTTATCCAGATACCACTCAGGGTCCACCACCCTCGTCTTAGACAGCTCGCTCCCCTCTGCAATAGCCATCACAATCACATTACGGTTATGATCCACAGGCTCAGGCACGCTCACCCCGGGGGACAGCCGCTGCATCACCTCAAACTCCCGCTTCGCAGCCAGTCGTGCCGCATAAATCCAAGAAAAGTGCTGCAACCCGTCCAGGTGTTCGCGCTTGCGCTTCACCTGCTTAAAACTCGTCCTCCCCTCTCTGTGGAACTTGATGACCACAGGCTGCTGCCCCAGTCCCCCCACCATCTCCCGCAGCCCCTCATACACCACAGACTCCTTACCCACACCCAGTTCCTCACCAATGGCAGACAACGAGCCCCGCTTCACCAGTGCGTTCAATGCCAGCAAGTCGTAGCCTTCGAAATATATGCGGTAGCCCTCGTAGGGAACGGTCTGCCGCCGCAGCAGTCCCTTATGCCCCAGGTCCTTAAGGATATAATGCAACTGCCGCACCTCCAGTTTGGTGTATTTGGACACCTCCTCAACAGGCACCCATTCATGATATTTCATACCCACTTCAATACCTGTGAGCACACGGAAGTGCCTGGGTTCCAGCGACATGAACACAGACGAAATATCTTCAAGCATTGCACATCCAGATGGCATGCATTTGATATAATTAGTTCTCTTCTCTTGTGTGTGGGTGAAGGGATATGAATTATTGTACAAATAAATTACTATAGTTAAAAACCAAACAATATTGACTAAAAAATGCAAATTCCAACAAGTGATAAGCAACAAACCACGGGGGACACAGAGAGAAAAAAATCAGATGCAAGCTCTGTGTCCTCTGTGCTCTCTGTGCTCTCTGTGCTCTCTGTGCTCTCTGTGCTCTCTGTGCTCTCTGTGGTTCAATTATAATTGTCTGAAGATCAAAGTGTTAAGACATTAGTATCGATGATTTCTATCGAAGTAATCTATCAAATATTAGGTTCTCGACTATAAAATTAGCTGGCTGTTGAGTATATTTGCATTTCTTGTTGTACAAACCATAAGAATTAAAACCACAGAGGGCACAGAGGGCACAGAGAGCATGGAAAATATGGAATTGAATAAAATATCTGAAAAGATTATTGGTGCAGCAATAGAAGTACATAAAACCCTTGGACCTGGATTGCTGGAGAATGCCTATGAGGCTTGTTTGAAGTATGAATTGGAAAAACGAGACCTTAAAGTCCTGTCACAGGTTTGGCTTCCTGTAATTTATGACGGAATGAAAATCGATTTGGGATATAGATTGGACCTCCTGGTGGAAGATACTGTAATCATCGAACTCAAGGCTGTGAATAAGATTACGCCAGTTCACGAAGCACAACTGCTTTCCTATCTCAAACTAAGCGGGAAACGCCTTGGTTTACTAATTAATTTCAATGTGATTTACCTAAAGGATGGAATAACACGAAGGATGAATTAAATCTCTGTGTCCTCTGTGTTCTCTGTGGTTTTTTCCTTGCCATGAATCATTAAATTTACCAATTAATTTAACTTATTAGCACCTTTCTACCTCACATGAAATGCAGGAAATGCAACAAAAAAGCCATTCACTTCCAGCCCTACAGCGGAGCCCACCTGTGCGCCCCCCACCTCATCGAAGACATAGAGCGCAAGGTCAAGCACACCATCCGCAAGCACCGCATGATAAACCGGGGCGACACCATAGCAGTAGCCTTAAGCGGCGGCAAGGACAGCACCGTACTCCTCTACCTCCTGCACAAACTATTCGGTGAACGTCCTGACCTCACCATCATAGCCATAAGTATAGAGGAAGGCATAGCCGGGTACAGGGAAAAGACCCTGCGCCACGCAAAAGAGATAACCTCGAAACTGGGCATCGAACACATCATCGCCACCTTCGAGGATGAATACGGCTCCACCCTTGACCAGATCGTAGCAAAAGGGGGCGAGAAAGGGCCGTGCAGCTACTGCGGAGCACTTCGCAAGCACCTGCTCAACAAGACAGCCCGCGAGAACGGTGCCACACGGCTGGCTGTAGGTCACAACCTGGACGACGAGGCCCAGACCGTGCTCATGAACATGCTGCGCGGGGACGTGGAACGAATGGTCAGGATGGTACCCACCTGCGTCCAGCCCGGCCTTATACTGCGCTCAAAACCACTGCGCGATATTCCCGAGCGTGAGGTCGCGCTCTATGCCATATTAAAAGACCTGCCTGTTGATCTCAGTGAATGTCCCTATGCGTACAGCGCTATCAGGGGCGAGGTAAGGGATATGCTGAACGATTTCGAAGTGCCGCACCCTGGAACCAAGTACGCCGTACTGCGCAGCCTTGACAAACTGGCAGAACCCCTGAGACACAGCTTCCCGCAGCAATCCCTCAACACATGCAGCATCTGCGGCGAACCCACGGCCAGCGATATATGCCAGGTCTGCAGGCTGCTTGGGAGGGAGGAATAGTGTGCAAATTCTGCGTGCAGCACGGGAATGGGAAGAAATGGTTCCACCATATTGATAATTTTGAAAAAAAGCATCTGGACGACCACCAGCGACTTGAACTTTCCCGGGCCATCTATCTTGACCTGGCAAAAGAAAATATCCCTGCTTCAGGATTTATGACCCAGTACCAGGTCCTGTTCAAAGGAATACCATTCCTGCTCAAGACCCCGCTGGTTAAACATGCAATACGGCCAGCTGTTAACCGGTTAGTTGAGCAGTACCATATAGGCCAGGTGATCACTCTTGAAGAAGCATGCAGGATTGTTGATATTTCAGGCCATGTGGCCCTGTTCGACTGCTGGTGCCGTCGTCATAACGGGAACAGTGAAGCATGCTGCATGGGTGTGGGAGCTTTTGGCGATCTGGCAGACGACATACCCGAACTTAAATATATCAACATCTCTCCCGAAGAGGCAAAAGAGATCATGGAACTGTATGAAGAAAAAGGATGTTTCCACAGTGTCTGGACTGTGAAACCCCCTTTCATTTCTACTATCTGCAATTGTGACAACAAGGTATGTCACGGCATTGAAGGATTAAATCTGGGAATAAATTCAGCGCTGCATAAGGGACATGAAAAAGCTTCAACTGACCCACAAAAATGCAATGGATGTGGTTTATGCATATCAGTCTGTCCCTTCGGCGCAAGATATGAGATGGGCGGTCTGGTCATAGCTGATATCCAGGCCTGCTTCGGCTGCGGGCTGTGCAGGAATAAGTGCCCGCAAGGTGCTATATCCATGAAAAAAGAATTCCAGGATATCCGGCATCGGGATATGGATATGGATATTTAATAGATCAATAATATGTGGATATAAAATACGCTATGATCAAAATTATTAGCAGGCCCACGACTATCTGGACAATCTCGAAAACCGTTAGCATGCTGGTAATTTTATCATCAATAACAACCATGCGGCTTTTAAGTTCTGTTAATTTTGACTTCTGAAGTCCTAACGTTTTCTCAAAATCATCTGATTTTTTGGGCATTGTCCCTCACTCAATTATATACAAAACCCTCAATATGTTAAAAATATATCGATAAAAAGATTACCAAATTGAAAAAAAATACCAGAAGGAGCATTATGCACCCTCACATGCTCTACCCTTCCTGCATAAGAGTTGTACCAACAATGATAGCATGTTGGGCACAATTTCATGCAAAAACCAGCCAGGAATTACCTGATATATCCCAGCAGGTCGTCCCGCCCAAGTTCATGTATCCGGCTCCGGATCAATCCGGAAAGTGCTTTCACATCCCCTTTTTTCGCACTAATGGGTATGAGTTTATCAGGCCATTGTTTCCATGGCGGCAGGATATCCAGCCTTTCAGCCACACCATCCATTACGCTGTCCCTGTTCTTGTCCTTTGTTTTATCAATCTTATTGACAGCCACGACCACATCCAGCCCCAGTTCCTGGAGGAACTGGTACATCTCAACCTCAACTGGAATCTCTCTCCGTCCACTCCAGCGGTCCACTATTTCTGCGAATGACTGCCCGTTCAACACCAGTACTGCCAGGAAGATACGGTCACTATGGTCTTCAACATACCTGACAAATTTTGTTTTAATAATATCCTGCTTGCGGTCCTTTACCCCGCTCATAAAGCCAAAACCAGGCATGTCAGTTACTATCAGGTCGCCAAATGCCAGGTTCCAGGGCTTGCGGGTAACACCAGGCCGCCGTCCGATGGGAACAGGCTTACCAGTAAGGCTCTTAATAAGTGTTGACTTGCCTACGTTGGAACGGCCGACGAACACGATCTCATACTTTGAAGCAGTTTTTTTATTAGGGGAAGCCATAACAGTGTAATAAAGGATAGTAGGCTAATAAACCTAATTGAACAAATCACCGGAACTGACCACTCAATAAGTCAACGGAACTGACCACTTAATAAGTCAACGGAACTGACCACTCAATAAGTCACCAGAACTGACCATTTAATAAAGCATCAGTACGGTCGTTGGTGCTCTGGTTCAATTTCTTAATTTCTACCAGGTACTGCCCATCCACATACTGAGGCTCACCAAACCGGGCATCAATTCCCAATAACCTAAGGTGTTCCTCAAACTGGTGTGCCGTTTCCAGGCTGCTCACCCTTATCCTCACATTTTCAGTAATACGCTCGCCCCTTTTTCTTTTTCGAATAGTATCCACCATTGGTTTTAAAATACTCTCACCCAGGCGGCAGCTCCTGTCATGCAATGCATCCTCGTCTTCATCCCACTCCACTGACTGGAACCCCTCCCTGACAACCCTGGAAAAGAAGAAATCCCTGCCATAGTCATTATAGAACTGGAAAGCATACCGCAGATCGCTGTTGGTACTCTCGGAACAGGTATATTTCAGGGCCGGCAGATTCATTTCCGGGTCTTTTATCACAACACCCTCATGTCCTGCTGCTCCCAGTTCCCTGACCAGGTCGGTCACTACCCCGGCAACGGCATCAACTGGATAATTCCCGAAATGCCGTACAGTCTTAATACCATAACGGCCGCACAATTCGTTTTTCTTTTCCAGTACCATAGGTCTACCCGTACCTTTCTCCCTGATATCGAATACATAGAATGCGATGCTTTCCACATCCGGATAAATATCCTTCGGGACATATGGGTTATCAGGACCCACCATTTCACCGCATAGTACCAGGCCGGGATGGTCCCGGAAAAATTCAAGTCCAATCCCCTCTGTTGCTTTTTCTGTAGTATATGGACACACCAACCCGCCCCTGGTAAGAGCAAGGACCTGGTCCTGTATCTTTACAACCCTGACATTGTAACCGTTCATCTTTTCTTCAATGGCAACCAGTGGCACATCTTTAAAGTGTGTCTGGATAGTAGGTTCAAGTACCATGGCCCGACGTATCTTCGGGAAGCCTTTTACAATCTCAATGTCACTCACCAGATTGAAGAGAGTGGTCCCTTGCTCCACTCCCGATATCCCCTTTTCGAACCTGTAATATTCAGGAAGGAACCTGGAGATCCTCTGCAGCACTCTTCTCTTGATCATGCCGGTTATCTTTGATTCCGGCATTCCCAGTGCTTTAGAAGCAATTCTTATAAATTCTTCATCAAAAAGTTCTTGGGATATTTTCATGAATGTCTAACTAGATCTTCCTGACAATGGCATCAAGAAGACTCCTGCGTGTGACCACACCCACAAGTTCATCTTCCAGGTTAACGACAGGCACTCCACCAAGGTTCTTCTCAAGCATCAATGAAACCACATCCTTGATCGGGGCATTTGTCTTTACCGAGATGACACCACGACTCATAATATCTTCTACAAGCAGGTTCTTGATCCTGTTATCCTGCTGGTTGCCTGAAACAAGGTCCCTGAATGCCCTCAGCCCGGTAGCGATATCATGCTCAGTGATGATTCCAATAAGTTCACTATTTTCAATAACAGGCAGCCGTCCAATATCATTATCAAGCATCATCCTTCTGGCATGGATCACCCTTTCCCCTGGCCCGATAGCGACGGGTTGGCGCATAATTTCTCCGGCATATGAATTACTGAACGGATAATTCTCAATGACCTGTTGCGGTGTAACCCATCCTACCACATCATCATTGTCAATGATAAGCAGTATCCCGTTGTTTTTGTTCATTAGCATCACACCATCAGTAACAGGCATATCAGGCAGCACTTTATTGTAGTTATCAGTAGTCGCCGTGGCTACATGCATGGCCGAAGCAGGGAGGTTTGATTTTTTCCTGGTCCCCAGTTCCCTTGTTATTGTACGCATAGTGACAATACCATGGATACTATTATTATGCATCACAAGGAGTCTTCTGGTACTGAATTTTTCCATCGTGTCAAGTGCATATGATAATTTTTCAGATTTATCTATTGTTATCGGTTCTGCCATTATATCCTGCATATACATTTTTTATCACCTACCGTGCTATAATTGCCTGTATAATATTTTTCGCATATATGATGCCTGTTATCTCATCATCAACAACGAGTACGCCATTGATGCGCTGGTCCACCATTATCTTTGCTGCATCTATTACCCTGCTGTTCTTACTCATAGTAATGAGTGGCGTGGACATGATATCTTCAGCTACCACAGACACTTCCTTCACATACCGGAATACCTTTTCGCCACCAGTGTGGTTCTTGCGTGCCATCTTAACATCCTTGGATGGTAGTCCTCCTTCAGGATTTGTCATCTTGTTCATTGCAAGGTCTGTCCTGGTAATGGTACCCACAGGTTCATTGCTGTCATCCATCACGATCGTCCTGTCCACTTCATTGCTTTTCATCTCATGGATCACATGACTGATGCTATGGTGCCTGTGAACACTGACAAAGAACTGTTCCATAATATCATCTACAACAGTAGTATCATCAAGTGTCGAGTAATATCGTATCAGGTCAAGTTTCGTGATAATACCAATTAAATTCTTATCAGTCTTACTCCTGACCACAGGTAATCCACCTATATTATTCTCAAGCAGGATCTCAGCAGCCTGCACGGGTGTGGCATCAGGATATATCGTTAAAGGGTCAGATGACATAACCACGCTGATCGGGATATTGCCAATGGGACGCCTGCGCCATTTCGGCTCTGCCTGGTCCAGTCTTTCACTAATATCAGTCTTGGTCACCACACCTACAGGGATTACTTCCGGTGATCTTGATGCAGCTTCTTTTGTCATATCATTTTCAATGACCACGAGCCTGCTTATACCGTGTTTCAACATAAGGTTCCTTGCTCTTGATATGGGTTCATTGGATGCTATCAAGTAGACCGGGGAACTCATAATATCTTTTACTTTCATTGCAATATCTCCTTTGTATAGCAGATCAATCGACCAGTGCCTTGATAATATCACGTTCGGTCAAAATACCGCATAATTCTCCATCATCAATTATGGGAAGCGCTCCTACTTTGTTTTTCAGCATTAATGCTGCCGCTTCACCGATATCAATGCCGGAATTAGTCCAGATGATGTCGCGCAATATCAAGCTTTTCAATGGGACCTGGAATGCATCAGAGACATCCCCGGTCATAAGTTTCTGGAATATTTCACCACTGCCCAGATACCTCATGATATCGGATGCAGTAACAATTCCCAGTAGTACGTCTTCCTTTACAATTGGGATTCGCCTGAAACCCTTCTCTATCATGGTCTTGGTAGCTTCATGCACAGATATATCGGGTGAAGCAGTAACTACTTTGTTACTCATATATTCTTTTACCGATTTTGCGGTAGTAATACCTGCCACTGTTCTTACGAAATCGCGTTCTGACACGATACCGACCACAGCATTATCATCATCAACGATGGGTATGCCGCCGATGTTCCTTTCGAGCATGGTTGTAATGGCGTTTGATATATTATCTTTGACTCCCAGGCTGACCACGTCCTTTTTCATGATCTCCCTGACATCTTCGTTTATAGCAGCAGCAAGGTTGCCTTTGTACCTGTTCTTGACAAGATTATGTCTGAGTCCGCCACCAAGGAAATCCACAATATCCAGACTTGTAATGATCCCTACCAACCTGTTCGTACCTGCATCGGCGATTGGAACACGCCTGAATCCATATTTTAACATGGTTTTTACAGTTCCCATAATATTGGTTGTCGGGGGAAGAGTAACGATATTTTTTGATGCAATTGCCAGGATATCACCCTGGTTGTTCGAGACCCTTGATTTGAAATCCACTGGCCCCCTATCCATTACTCCAGTACTGTCCATTCCTCTTATATCAGACCTGTTAATATTTTGCCTCTTCATGTTTTCACCGTTTTGTTAATTACTAAGAAAGATTATGTTCCGATACTTACCAGTTACTTACTAAATACTTCCCATATTGCAGTTGAAGTAAATTCATGTTATTTTCCAGTTCGGTATTTCATCAATTATTACTTTCTATTTAAAGTATCCTGTAAGCCTCAACAATTTGAATTTTTGACTGTGAATAAAGTATAACTTCCTACACCTTTCACTGTAAATAAATTATGACTTCTTCCACCTTTTACTGTAAATAAAGTATGACTTTGTGCAGTCAAGTAAATCCAAATGATAGCGAGGATCTTCTTGCAGTCTGTTCCAGGCCCGTGACCAGATACCATTCAAATCCTTCCGTCAACATACGCCCTGACAATATCATGTATATCTATAATACCTACAAGTTCTTCCGGGTCTACCACACACAAACGGTGCACATCCAGCCGTGTCATCATTTCAATAGCTTTTTTTAAGGATGCATCGGTGGTTATAGTGAAAGGTGGAGTACTCATGATGCGTGCCACCCTGGAGGATGTTTTGATCCTGGTACCATGTTCGTCCTCCCGTTCCATCCTGACACCACCCGAGCTTAAGATATCATACCTTGTAATCATACCTTTTGGTCTATTTTGTTTGTCTACCACAGGATATCCGGAAAATCCTTCCCCTATCATATTCATCCATATCCCTGACAGCGGATCATCTGGCGTGCATGTCTTGACGTTCTCGCTCATAAATTCACCCACTGTCCCTTCAGGAATATCGGATGGGGCAAGGTTGTTAAAAATATCTATGATGCCTATAATACCATTAAGGGTATTGCCTCTGGCTGTATCCACCACTGGTATGCATGTGAACCCTGTTTTTATCATGACTCTTGCCGCCTGTTTTATATCCGTTTTTGCGGAAATGACGGGTGTCTCAATAACATACCCGTTGACAGTGATATTTGATTTTGTTGATGTAATGTTCAGGACGTCCTTTTCAGTAATTATCCCGATTACCCTGTTCTTTTCATCCACAACTGGTAATGTCCTGTGGTGGAAATCCCTTATAAGCTGACGGGCACGTGTAATAAAATCAGAAGCTTCAACGTATACCGGATGTTCTTCCATTATAGCACGGACAGTTAATTCGTCCATCGAAACCCCCCAGGTAACATAAAATACTATTCTGTTTCCCTGCAGTATTCACACATCAATGACCCATTGAAATAGTCAAGATTATCCGAATATTTCCCACAGTTCTCGCACACGCCCCTGGTAATGATCTCGGGAATTTCCTTGCCCGTTGAAATACTCCTTTCCCTGTGCATGTTGACAAGTTCGGAAAATATGTTTCCCATCTCCACAGATACTGAAACAAGGTCCGTATCTGTCACCAGCCCGACAAGCATCTTATCCTTGACGATCGGTACGCGCCTGATATGCATCTTGAGCATCAGGTCTATGGCTTTTTGCAGGTCTTCATCGGCATCGAGAGTAATAAGAGGAGTTGTCATGACCTTTGTCAAGCTGAGTGAGTCAGGATTTACGTTTTTGGAAATGATCTTCTTGACCATATCCCGCTCGGTCAGGATACCTATCGGATTATGACCATCCATTACTATCAAGCTGCCCACATCAAGCTCGACCATTTTTTTCGCTGCGTCTGATATTTTAATAGCTTTATCGATGGTAATGGGATCACGGGTCATGATCTCCTTGACTGGCATTCCGGTTTCCATTGTATTGTACCTCCCTTGGAAATCTGATGTATTATAGTAAACATA
The DNA here is from genome assembly GCA_030600695.1 of Methanosarcinales archaeon. Lineage (GTDB taxonomy): Archaea > Halobacteriota > Methanosarcinia > Methanosarcinales > Methanocomedenaceae > Methanocomedens_A. The sequence continues at coordinate 10,146 of JAUVLO010000021.1, forward strand.
TCTATTTGATTGAATATAAAGAATTGGTAATAAGGTATTTAAATAAAAACCTACGAAATCCACTGCAATTGTCAAACCATAATCCGGCAATGACAATCCGGTAATTACAATGCCAGTACCAGGCTAATTAACACCACCCAAATAACATATTATCATTCGATAATATCAGCAAAAGCAAAATTGGGATGCACTTCCCTTATCCGGACACGCACCGCCTGCCCGACCATAGCGTGTTTAACAAAAACAACAAAATCCCCTATCCTGGTAATCCCATCTCCCTGCTCTCCAATTTCTTGTATCTCCACATCGTATTCATCCCCTGCCTTGATATCAGTGGATATGAACTTCTTGCCTATCACATATATCTCAGCACTCTGCTTCCTGGAAGCTCTAGGCGTATACGAGCGTACATACACAAAGTTTTCCTTCACCATATCCAAAAACTCCTTGAACATATCACCCTGGAATACCTTAACAACAAAATGACCCCCTGGCATTAGCAGCTGTTTTGCCACGCCAAGTGCAGCCTCGCTCAGGTCAATGGAACGGCCGTGGTCAAGACTCCAGTTACCGGTCAGGTTAGGTGCTGCATCGCAAATTACGGCATCAGTTCCGTGTTCGCCAATGATCTCCTCGATCCTTTCCAGTATTCTGTCAGAAGTGATATCCCCTTTAACGGTATCTACTCCCTCAATAGGTGCTATCTTCTGCAGGTCAACACCCAGTACCCGCCCGCCTGAAAGCTCTTTTGCCATCTGCAGCCAGCCACCAGGGGCAGCACCCAGGTCCACTACCGAGTCACCTGGTTTTATTACATTGTGCTTCTTATTGATCTGCTGCAACTTGTAAGCGGCCCGGGAACGATATCCTTCATCCTTTGCTTTATAGTAGAAATAATCCTTCTGGTTCCTGGCCATACAAGGGTTTATTGTTATGGACTGCCTTAAACCTCACCCAGGTGAATAAGATTTGTTCATAGAACTTGATGGCTGGCATGCAAAACTACGGTTCTCAGCCTGCCATTTAATACCTGACCACCCCAAATGCGGCAGGCTGCACGGTCATACTTATGCGGTTAGCGTACGCATTGAGGGAAGCCAGGCAGGAGAGTTCATCATTGATTTTGAGGATGTGAAGAGGATGGTTATGGGGGTATGCGACCGGCTGGACCACAGGATATTGTTGGCAAAGGACGATCCCAGGTTGAAGATAACAGAAGATGATGGTTATTATACCGTGGAACTTATTAAAAGCTGCAAACATTATGTGCTGCCGAAAGAAGATGTGAAGTTACTACCCATACCGTCGGTAAGTGCCGAGGACCTGTGCAAGTATTTCCTTAATGAGATTTCTACCGCCATCAGGAATAACGGTTTTGCAGACAATATCACGACCCTGCATGTGCGTGTGGATGAGGGGATAGGACAGGGTGCAGGGTGCAGCATAAACCTTGCTTGATATGCAGCACCTTTTCGGAGCATTTAAATATATTATATCATATTTCTCATCTGGTGTAATAATGGAAGGAATTGCCATAACCAAAGATTCAACATCTGAAGACTTAGAACCAATAGCAATGGCCATCTATTCAGCAGTTGGTCTCCCGGTAACAATAAAAAGTAAGAATAAAAATGGGATAAGGATCGAGAACAACCAGGTCATGGATTATAATTACACTGGCAAGTACCTGGAAATGGCAATTGAACAAAAAAAGACCATCCATGGCTTTGCCGAAAAGGGGCCATATAAGGATGTTCCTGTAGTGGTCTCACCGATCAGGGATAAAGAAGGTGAAGTTGTAGCTGCCATTGGAATAGTCAACCTTGCAGGTTTTATCGACCTTACAAGACTGTAATTCCAAAAATCTTATATTGTAACCTGTGCTTTTTATTTCTGTGCAGACAGGCTATGTATACCACGATGACTACTTGAAGCATGACACTGGCCCCCATCCTGAGAATGGTGGTCGCTTAACTGCTATAATGGACGGCTTGAAGAAAAGTCCTTATTTCAACAGGCTCATCCTGGTCGAACCCGTACCTGCCAGCCCGGACCAGATCAATTATATCCATACCCATGACCTTATCCGGACAGTCAGGGATCTTTCATCCAGTGAGATGCACCTCGACCCGGACACACCCACCTGCAGCCGTTCGTATGAGGTCGCATTGCTGGCTGCCGGTGGAGTTATTTCAGCAGTTGATGCGGTAATGGACGGGATGGACAGTGTATTCGCACTGGTACGCCCGCCCGGACACCATGCCGGGCCGGATAGGAGTATGGGTTTTTGCCTGTTCAACAATGTAGCCATAGCGGCCCGGCATGCACAGAAAAGGGGATTGGGAAAAGTGCTTATCGTTGACTGGGATGTCCACCACGGTAACGGCACCCAGGAAGCATTCTATGAGGACAGCTCGGTGCTGTATTTTTCCATCCACCAGTACCCGCATTATCCGGGCACGGGCAGTGTGGATGAGATCGGAAGGGGTAGCGGCAGTGGATATAATATCAACGTGCCGTTATCCAGGGGTGCTACAGATGCCGATTATCTGCATGTGTTCAATGAGATACTGGTACCAGCAGCCCGCACGTTCCAGCCTGACATTATTCTTGTCAGCGCAGGACTGGACGGGCACAGGGATGACCCGCTGACAGGTATGAACCTTACATCAATGGGTTATGGGCAGATGGCTGGGGTGGTGCGCTCGCTGGCAGAAGAATTATGCGGCGGAAAACTGGTACTGGCACTTGAGGGAGGGTATGATTATGATGTATTATCAGAATCAGTGATCATGATATTCAGGGCACTTATGGGTGAATGTGATGATATTTCAGGAACGGAAACTGTAATGGAGACCGGAAAGGGAACAGTAATGGGAATGGGGGCCGGAATAGGAACCGGAAAGGAGAAGGGGACTGAAAAGGGGAAGGGAACCGGAAGGGGGACGGGAACGGGACAAGTATCAGATCATACGCGCCAGATAGTAGAGAAGGTTATGAAATTTCATTCAGGTGGTAAAATCCTGTAAGGAATTCCCTGAAACCTTGATTATCGAGTTCAAGTAATTCACTACCCTGTAATATCTTAAAACCCAACTTTATGCTCTCACCCATATGTCTGCCCAGCCTGCATGTGTGGAGTTCATTGCGCAACAGGTCGGCAGCATCTGTGTATTTACGCTGCACGTCCACAACATACCTGCCGTTCTCGATATATACCCCTGAAAGCCCTTTGTTTTGCAGGTACTTCTGCTTGAATTTCCCTGTATGGGACTGTTCCCAGACAGGTGGCCCGGCATGTTTTTTCACAGGCGGCAGATACTGTACTTCCATCTCCAGCACCACTGCCGCCTCACCATCGCCTGCCCAAACATCACTATTCAGGACCGAAAATTTATGCCGGGACAGCAAGGCTGTGATACTGCTGTGCAGCATGAATAGCTGGGGATAGAGTACATCATCCACTACATTTGGCTTGTCAAAGACCACTGCCAACAGCTCAGTCCCGCGCCTGGCCGTGATGTTCTCAAATTCCGTGTCACTTAATGGAGCCGCAGGATTATGTAAGAACTGTTCCACTGCAGGAGAATCAAGATACTGCCGTGCCCTGTCAATAAATCCGGCAAACCTGTCCAGTGTCAGTGCTGCCGCCACATTCCTGGCCGGGTCAGTGGGGTCCACCATCACCACCGGGTCATTGTGCTGCCTGTTACCGTGTTCCATGATGTCGATGGTGGTGCCCGGTTTCCAGCCATCGGCAGCCTGCAGCACTTCCATGAACGAGCCGTAATGTATTACGAGCAGTTCTGCCAGGTATCCCGAGAACCCGCCGGTCCTGAGGTCAGAACCATAAACCCCTGCTCCTTTCATGAACTGTTTTAGCAGAAGTACGTCATCTTCCAGTCCATTTATCCTGTCCAGGATGAAAAGGTTGTGGAAAGGGGTCCTGTCAACTGCCGATTTTATCTGCGCAGCACTGCCCACCCTGAAGCAGGGTACCAGGTCAACCTCAAAGTCATCGAAAACAGCATGGACGTAAGGGTGCTCTGCATACCGCTCCTCACTATTGTCGGCATCAGCCGCCACCTGCCTGGCGACATTGAGCCCCACGGTCTTCAGGTCCTGTTCCGGTGTATCCTCAGGGAATGTGATGAATATATCCAGATCATGCTCACCTGATATCCAGGTCCCCCTGGCGGCAGACCCCACCAGCATTCCTGAAACGTCTGTCAGGCCAGTTCCTGCTGCTGCCCGGTCCACCAGGGATATTATGTGGCCGGCTACTTCCTGTATCTTCTGCTGTTCAGCAGGTACTGGCTTTATTTTTTCCAGGACCTCGTTTATTATATTATTTGCGTTCATGCTATCATTTAAGTGGAATTTCATTCAGGGTATCATTTAAGCGGTATTTCATCCAGGGTCTCATAAATAGGACCCCTGGGTGTAAGTGTGCTTTTCTTAAACGCAATGGAATTCACAGTGAAATCTCCCAGGTCAATGTCCTGCAGTCGGGCCAGCACCTCTACCAGTCGCTCCTTTGAAGTATTATCCAGATGCTTGACCCGTGCCAGTGTGGCGTGTGCAGTGAACCTGCCTCGGTCCTTCTTGAACCTGAACTCTTTCAGGACGCGTTCCACTTCGCTGTGCAGGTGTTCGAACTCACCTGTGGCACCCAGCCAGATGACTTTCATGTATGATGGTTTTGGGAACACGCCTACACCTGTGACCCTGGCTGTGAACGGGGCGCAGTCAACTCTGGTCAGGGCATCGGTAATGGGAGCTACCTGGGATTCGGGGATGTCGCCAAGGAACTTCAGGGTGATGTGGATGAGGCCTGAGTCCACCAGTTTTAGGCCCTTGAGATCCATCTTCTGCTGGATGGAGTGCGCGGCCTCTTTTATGTGGTCAGGGAGTTCTACTGCTAGGAATGTGCGTATCATGGATAGTCACAGTCAAGTAAGGTCGCTATTTACTTAAGATTTGGTTTTTCAGTTCGGTCCGGATGCCTTTCAATTCTTTATTTGAACTTACGAATATCCCCTTTTCAGAACAAAATTCTAAAGCTGGCCTTGTAAAACCGCTCTTTGAGATGAACCAGGGTCTGAGTATTTCATCTTTATTGATCTGTGCCTGTACACCCTCGTTATTTATTTTTCTGTGGAAATCCCTTACCTCCTTGATGCCTGCCGCCCTGTTCTTCCATTTGACCTCAACGAACCACGTTTCATGGTCCCTGCATACCAAATCGATCTCTATCTGTCCATCCTTTGATGAATAGTTCCCGACATTTTCGAATATAGGCAAGGTCACCATCCCTTCTATCCCAAAAAGTATACCATTGACCTGCTGCCCGTTAAACTCCTCGATAAGGTCCTGTATCTCACTCTGCTTTGCAATTCCCAGTTCTGTGGTGGCCCGCTGGTATTTTTCATCCAGTTCAGATACCAGTTCGTTTATGATCTTATCTGTAGGAAACATTGTCTCAATACCGAGCCTGAACATAGTTAGCCAGTACCGCAGTACCTGGTCCTTGAAATAGTATCTCTTGTCCCGTTTGATCAGCAGGTCTACATCCATGAGGTTGTTAAGATAACTTAATGTCTCGCCAGTTCCCTTTTTTATAAGACTGGCGATTCCGGATAGGGTTAGCCCGTCCCGCTGTGCCAGTTCAAGTAGTATGGTCCGCAGGGTTGCATACCCCCGTGCCCTGGCGAGGGAGGTGGTGAATACATAGTGACAGTGCTTGTTGATGTCTCCTTCCTTGGACGACACCTCCAGTACAAAGGCTTTTTTTACCATATCCTTGAGGGGGCCGTATCTTTCATGTATTGATTCCAGCCGGCTGCACAGGGAGTATATGTAATAAGGATGGCCGCCTGTGAGTTTGTATATCATCTGATTATCCACATCGGTAAGGAAATCAAGGAGTTTGCCAGCCAGTTCAAAGGTGTCTTCTTTTGTGAAGGGTTCCACATACCGCAATGAAAAATGCCCGAATATTGGGGATGAGGGGTCACTTATAATGTTTTCAATTATCCTAGTTGCTGAACCTGCGATGATGTATCGTGTATAGTTCTGTTTTTGAATATTTGACCTGAAAAGTGCCAGTATGTTCCCTATCTGCCTGAAATTGTTCAGTTGGAGAATCTCCTGGAATTCATCTATATACACAACGGCAGTACTCTTTTTCTCAAGGGCCAGGCGGTCGGGCAGTCCGAATACCAGTCCAAGTAGATATCTCTGGTCGATCTTTTGTTTTTCAAGTTCTGATTTGAGGGCTAGCCCTACTTCGGCTATGGTTTTCTCGTTGTGGTTCACAGCTTGTTGTATGACAAAGTTCAAATCATGGTATTTTCCGGCATCAACCTGGCCGTTGGTGAGCGCCCAGTACCCTATCATGGAATAGTAATATCTGGCAAATGCCTCGGGTGTGAGCCCGGCCTCCTCCAGGTCCAGGTATATGGCGAGTTTTGAGGTGACCTGTTCGCTAAGTGAATATTTTAACAATTCGGTCTTGCCGATTTTCCGAAGCCCTATAAGACATAAGTGCTTCCCCTGCCCTTTCTCAAGCTGTGCTATGTTCAGTTTGATCTCAGAACGCAGATGTTCCCTGTTGGTGAATAGTTGTTTTCTTGAGGCGGGGTAGATGTATAATTCCATTTGCTCTCAAATCCTATGTCATGTATAGAGTATGTCACATATAGTGCATGTCATATATAGAGTAAATGGTTTATTTAGCTTTCTGTTTGATGTAGTGTATGTCACATATAGTGCATGTCACATATAGAGTAAACAATCGGCAATCGGTGTTCAAGATAACCTGGGAACAATATCACATTTCAATTCCATCAATCAATTCAAGAATTGTTAAGCCCTGATTTGCATAGATATATCAAAGGCGTCGAGTCAAATATATAACTCATTGTGCAGAAGCCTCGAAGTCACTCAGGATACTCTTTTTTGAAATATGAAGTGGTATTTCTTTTTCAGTTAATATATCCAGCATTTCCCTGATTGAAATTCCTGCTATTTCTGCTGCCTTGCCAAGTGATACCTTTTTTTTCGTATACTTATCAAGGGCAAAGTCAATTAATTTTTGTTGAGCCCCGATATCTATCAGGTCGTTTACCACTGCAGCTTTATCTAAATGAAATTCAGAAGCAAGTAGATTTATTTTTTTTTCTATGTCTTTTGATGGAGTGATTGAAATTACAGACATGATACTATTTTTAATTTGAGGACTTAAAAAGATTTTCAAACGCTTGTGTTTTACGCCAAAAGGTTCCGGCTTGATATCGAGGATATTCTTCGCTAATAAATAGCGCACATAAAATTCATAGGTCATCCAGGTCAAGCACAACAAACCCCTGCTTCCTAAGTTCTCCCTTCCCTTCGACCTTCTTTGCAGCAATACCAAAGTATTCCCTGCGCTTATTATCATTCCATTGCACGAACTTTGATTTTTCTTTAAGTTTCTCAAGTATTTTCTCTGCCTTTTTCTGTGTGACATGCTTCCATTTGCATTCAATGAACAGGATTTGTTTTGTTTGTTCGTTCAATGCAACAAGGTCTATCTCGGCAACCTTTTTCACACCATCTTCCCTGTACGGCCCCCACCAGCGTCCTATCTTTTCAAATGGAAATGGAACTGGAACTGATTCCGTTTGGTCCCAATGAACCATACAGTCCTTTATAATTTCCTCGAACGCCATTCCAATGTAAGTATTGAGATTCTCCTTCATTTTATCCAGTACATGCTCTGTATGCCCGATTTCAATATCAGACATATGTGGATAGATGAACCTGAACCAGAAAATGAAAAAATTGTCCTTGATAGAATACACTGCCTTTTTTGAACGCTCCGGATGCTGTACAGTAATGGGTACTTCCTTTTTCACAATGTCTACATCTTTCATAAGCGCATTTAAAAAATAGTCTATTGATGTAGTTTTTATGTTCGAGCAGTCAGCGATCTCACTTGATCTTGTCCGCCCCTGGGCAATATGTTTCAAAATATTGAAATACGTATTGCTCTGCCGGAATTCTGTTTTTATAAGTATCTCGGGTTCAGTATAAAGAATGCTTGTTTTCTCAACGATCTTTTCGATATTCTTGAATAGTTCTGGATATTCGATATCTTCCAGGTATTTAGGTGTCCCGCCATACACGGCATATAGTTCAATGATATGTTCAATACCTGAATCAGGGAACCATTTGCGCATATCTCCAAATGTGAACGGCTGGAGATTTATCTGGCTGGTCCGTCTCCCGAATAACGGGGACGCATGGTCAAAGAGCCTGTGCATCATTCCAATTGAAGAACCTGAAACAATGAAAAATAGCTTTGAATCCTTTGCATTCAAATCAATATATTTTTGAAGCAGCGACGGAACCATGGTGTTGATCTGTGAAAACCTCTGGAATTCATCAAGTACGAGGACAATCCTTTTTTTCATGCTCTGTTCGAAAACATTTGAAAATATATCATCCCATGACGGTTCTCCTATAAAGGATAGGTCAATGTCTTCATGTAGTTTTTGTGCTAATCCAAGCCGCACATCCCGGTCGTTGAGTTCAGGAACTATGAAATAAATGCAGTGTTCTTTCGACCTAAGGAATTCACCGATCAGCCGCGTTTTCCCAACACGCCTGCGACCGATGATCGATATGAAGCGAAAATCATTTTTCCGGTATTCATCTTCAAGATGATTTAGTTCTTTCTTACGGTCAATGAAATCAAATTTTATTGTCATAACAATTATTGTGTAGACAATAATATTTTAAGTTTTTGGTGTTCAAGTTACAGATGAACCGGGTTTATAGAGTGGTATGCCTGTTTAACTATCAAAATTCAGTTGTTAACTAATTCTTCTGCAATTTGTGCATCGGCTTCCTCCACCAATACCCAGAATATGCATCGAGTTTTCACAAGCCGCCTTCGGCATTGTTGTTACCTGGGTTTTGGCTCATGTGTCATCGGTTAAGAGTAATATTGTGATAGAACACGGATTGCACGGATGACACGGATGCGCGCGGATACGAAAATAAATCCGTGAAAATCCGTCTAATCCGTGTCATCTGTGTTCTATTTAAACTAAATTGGTTGATCATAAAAAATCATTGGTTCTTTGGAAAACG
>JAUVLO010000036.1 GCA_030600695.1 Methanosarcinales archaeon
ATATCCGAAATATCTGCCAGAACCTGGGATTTTCGAATGAAGAAGAAATCATCGCACTTTATGCAACTTTTGGAGGAGTGCCCAGATATTACCAGTTGATAGAAGACTACGGGCTTACCACCTACGAAGATGTGATAAGAAGGCTCATCCTAAGTGAGAATGCCATTCTAAAGGACGAAGTAAGGCAAATACTGGTAAGCGAATTCGGGAACAACTACACGACATATTTTTCCGTGCTTGAAGCGATATCATTCGGCAAAGGCACATTAAAGGAAATATCTGACACCACATGCATCGAAATGAAGAGTCTGAGCCGTTACCTGTATGACCTTGTGAACACTTATGAGATCATCGAACGCAGAGCACCCATTATAAAAGGAACGAAAATGGGAAGATATGCAATAAAAGACCAGATGGTACATTTCTGGTTCAGGTTTATAAATCCAAATATGTCTTTCACTGAATCAGGCAAGTATGACATGGTTTTTGACAGGATAAAAACGTCGCTTTCATCCTTTATAGGTCCTGTTTTTGAACAAATTGCAAGAAATATTGTGTTTGATAACCTGCCTTTTTCACCGGTAAAGATGGGTGCGTGGTGGAACCGCAGGGGCGATGAGATCGATATTGCAGCCATCGGAGAGAAACCTTACAGTGTACTTCTGGGCGAGGTGAAATGGAACAGCAGGCCCCTGGGTGTTAAAGACATCAAGAAATTGTTGGATAAACGCACTCTTGTAGACTGGTACAACGATAAACGAGAAGAACATTTCCTGATGATATCAAAAGCGGGGTTTACAAAGAGTGCTAAAGATTTCATGAACGATAACGGAATAGAGGGAAGGGACCTGACGGAATTATTGAAGGAGATGAAATGAATATTTATACCGAACAGTTATGAAAAAATAACCACCGAGATCGGAGAAGTCGCAGAGAGTTGTATTTTTAGTCGGTGATAGTTGATTGGGGATGGTGTTTAAAAGATAGGGGAAAAATGAAAATACCAGCCTGTATTTCAAGTATCCCGGGTCTTGTGGTAAGGATTTTTTTAATGGTGAAAAAAAGATTGGTTCTATTGATTATACTCTGCCATTGATCACTGTTACCAGGATCAATGGAGAACATACCTATCGTCTCAACATCGATGATAACGGGACTGTTAGCATTACTGTTAAACTCAAGGAAATGGAAAAAGAAATTCCGGAGAGCGAATATAAGGCAGTTTTAAAGGAGATGTTCGTTGATCTGGGATTAAATCCGGAACAGGTTGACGAATTCGAATTCAATTATGATCCGTATCATTAAGAGGTGTAACAGGTGATCGTAGATGACAGAAAAAGCAGCTCTGTAGAAATCCTGTTAAAATCAATTGCAATAATCTAAAATCAACAATTCAAACCATATCAAGAGATTTAGTTGAACTCTTTCTCGATTCTGGTTATTGCTAAATTCAAACGGATTTCTACAAAACTAAAAAATGTTGATATATTGATATTCAGCCAATCCTTATAATTAGTAAGAATTAGTTGTCACAGAAATATCCAGTTTTACAATTATCACATACAAGATAAACTTCATTATCGTATATGGCTTCTACTCGCAAGTTTATACTATTACACTGTTCACAAATTGTTTCAAATATTTTTATCATCCCCTCGATTTTTCCCACTTTTTTGTGGGAACAAGAAAATCCTTCTTTGGGTCGGATTTACTTGAGTATGTAATCATATAGATTAATACACTTAAAATATCTAGGTCATAATATAAAACTATTACTATTGAAAATGACTGATTATTTCATATATTGCAATTTATCTGAATTTATTTTCATAATAATTTACTAATTATGATATTATTGTTCGAACAATCAATAATATACAGAGCTACAGGTATGCCTAAAGTAATAAGAGGTGTCCACAAACAATATTAGCCGCAGATGGACGCAAATACACGTAGATAATAGACAATATCCCAAATACTTCCCTGCCAGGCAGTTCACTCGTTAGGGAATCCCATATGCAGCCCCAGTCCCCTGGCCATATCCAACACATTGTAATATTCTTCAATATACACGGGCCTGTCAATATCCTCAAATTCCATTGCACGATATGCGGGCCTGTACTGGACCATAATATTCACATAGCTCTCCCTTGATATTTCAGTAGCAATGAACTCCAGCACCGGCAGGCTGTCAGCCCTGTTATTGGGAAGTACCAGATGGCGTATCAACAGCCCGTGCCAGGCAATAGTCCTATCGATCACAAGCTCGCCCACCTGCCTGTGCATCTCACGCACCGCCTGTTTGCACACCTCGAAATAATCAGGGGCATCGCTGTACAGTTTCGCACTCTCAGTGCCTCCATACTTGATATCAGGCATGTAGATATCCACAATACCGTCAAGCAGTTCCAGGGTTTCAACGTTTTCGTAACCGCTGCAATTGTACACAACAGGCAATCTCAAACCCTTCCGGGCAGCAATAGCCACAGCCTTTACAAGATGGGGCGTGTAATGGGTAGGAGTAACAAGATTGATATTGTGGCAGCCGATACGCTGGAGCCAGAGCATGCTGTCTGCCAGTTGTTCTTCGGTGATTGGATTCCCTTTGCCCTCATGGCTGATATCATAATTCTGGCAGTACACACATCGCAGATTACAATTGGCGAGGAACACAGTACCCGAACCTCCTACTCCAACCAGGGGAGCTTCCTCCCAGAAATGGGGCTGGACCGAGGACACCACCAGCTCAGCTCCGGCCTGGCAATACCCGATCTCACCATCAAGCCTGTTCACACCGCAATTCCTGGGACAGATATCACACTGTTCCAGTTTTGAAAATAGCTTTTCAATACGGTTGTCAATCTCACCACTATTGACCAGTTCCAGATAGGCCGGCTCAAACTCAGTTAAATAATCTATTTTTCCATTCATCTTCGTAAGATCATCGTCCTGAGGCGGTCTGCTGCCTTACTGGCACTGTCAGCAATGTTGCCCATATCCCGCAGGAGACTTATCAGGTAAAACACACCCACGCCGCCAAGTTCCTCTTCATGTTTGAAGACCGTGGCCTGGAGTTGTTTCTTGGTAATATCGGTCTCATGTTCCAGTTCCTCGACAATAGGGACTTTCTTGAGTATCCTCCTGATCTCCTTCTTACTGAAAGATGTTTCAAGGAGTTTGGCAATATCATCCACCATATCCTCATAGGCATCAACAGTCTTGACAATACGCTCCATCAACTCAAGCAACCCTTCCTTGATCTCAGGCTGAAGTTCAGTCTCCCTCAGGGTAAGCCAGTGGGCAGTATGATGGGCATTATCTGCGATCGAGTCCTGGGGTTTCAGGAAAGATAGAAGGTCATTAGGGTCTACCGGCAGCATCATGGAACTGGGTATAAGCTTGCGTATGGTCTGTTTGATTATATCAGCCTCATACTCTATAGCAGATATTTCAGTGTCAAATGTATGCACCGCCATATAATCGCCTTTGCAATAGGCTTTCACCGACTGCTGCAGCTTTTGTACAGCCTCCCCTCCTTTTTCTGCATGTGTATGGACAGGTTTAAAGGGTGATTCCCCGAAGATTCCAAGAACAGAACGAATATACTCAATTGGCATTATAGCACCTTCATTAATATTACAAATATCACTCCGGATGTCAGGGCGGCCACTGGCACCGTGATTACCCAGGATACAATTATTTTCTTAATAACACTTAAATCAACCGCCGCAAGACCACCAGCCAGTCCCACACCCACAACTGCCCCAACCAGGGTATGGGTAGTGGAAATGGGTAATGAACTGTAGGAATGACCGAAGACTACCATGGCCGTGGCAAACTCGGCTGAAAAACCCCTTGTGGGCGTCAGTTCAGTTATTTTGCTGCCGACGGTTTCAATAACCCGCCAGCCCCAGGTCCCGAGACCGATCACGATGCCGATACCACCGATGGCCAGTACCCATACAGGGATGACGCCTTGCTCGGTAATATTGGCAGCAGACAGGGCTGCAGACAGCGGGCCTATGGCATTGGCAACATCATTTGATCCGTGGGCAAGTGCCACAAAACAGGCAGACAGTATCTGGAGGTACCCGAATTTCTTTTCCAGCTTGTAGGGGTCATCCACACGTGCCAGCAGGAAAATACGTATAATCGTGAATATGATAAATGCCAGCAAGGCCCCGATAAGTGGAGATGTGATCCAGGAGATCACAATCTTTCCCAGAACGATCCATTTTATCTGGTCAATGGTGAAGGTATCAACAAACATGGTAGCAACCAGTCCAAAACCTGTTACTGCCCCCACGATTGCATGGGTCGTGGAAACTGGCAAATGGTAGAAGGTGGCAAAAGTGATCCAGAAACCCGCAGCAAGTATGGCCGCCAGGGAACCGATTATTACAATGTTCGGATCAACGCTTATAATATCTTCAATGGGTACAATACCCTTTGCGATCTTGGTTGTGACCCTGTCGCCGAATGCGAGCGCACCGACCAGTTCAAGTGTGCCTGCTATGATCACTACCTGTTTGAGCGATAATGCACCTGTACCTACCGAAGTACCCATTGAATTGGCCAGGTCGTTGGCGCCGATATTCCAAGCCATATACAGACCGGCCACTAACACCAACAGTATGATCGGATCGAAAATATCCATATCTTTACCTCATTTGTTCAGGTCCGGCTTTTCGCCGGTTACCATGTACACAACCCTCTCACATAGGTTGTTTATATGGTCGCCCATACGTTCCAGGTATCGTGACGCAAATGTAAGATGTGATGCATTGGCTATCTTTTTTGGGTCTTCGATCATGTAAGTGATAAGTTCCCGCCTGACCTGGTCGAACAGTGCATCAACTTCCTCGTCCCTGGCTGCCGTACTTTTTGCCAGTTCCACATCCTGTTTATCCAGGGCTTCAAGGCTGCCGTCCAGCATCTCCTGCAGGATATCAGACATCCTTGGTATATCCACCAGTGGTTTGATGTGTGGTGAACTTACAGTGGCCTTGGTGATGAACGCAACTTCAACTGCCAGGCTGCTTATACTTTTAAGGTCGATGATCATCTTCAGGCTGCCTTTTAACATCCTGAGCTGGGCGGGTGACACTTTTATTGTCATGGTCCTGGTGCACTTATCCTCAACAACATCACCGAATTCATCGATCTCCCTGTTCATTTCAATGACCTTGTCTGCCAGGCCGGTCTCTTGCTCTTTGAGGGAAGTGACGGTCCGGTCAATGGAAAGCCTGGTACGCTGGCCCATCTCTTTAATATCCTGGATAATATCCCTGATTATATTATCAACATCTGTTTGTTTATCTACCATATTTCCACCATGTTAGATACTTAAATTATGTTCTATCCATTTTAATATCTTGTTATAAAATAGCATAGATATTTTTCGATTATGTGTTTACTGTCAAGGTATCTAAATATATTCTACGTAAAATATATAGTTATATATAGACCACTCCTTACATCAGGATTAATATTATATCAATTACATATACAACCACAATGCCTGACACTATAATCAAAAACGCCCGCATCTTTCACCAGGGACAGATACATGAAGCGGAGCTGGCCATTGAAGACGGGAAGGTCGCAGAGATTGCAAAGATCATACCCTTAAATGATTTCGATCTTGTTATCGATGCAAAGAATATGCTGGTACTTCCAGGCATAATCGATGTCCATGTTCATTTCAGGGAACCGGGTATGAGCCACAAAGAGGACTGGTACTCAGGTTCATGTTCGGCTGCTGCCGGCGGGGTGACCACAGTGATAGACCATCCCAACACTATACCCCCTGTACTGGATGAGGACACTTTCAAGGCAAAACAGGAACTTGCCTCTTCAAAATCCATAATCGATTTCGGGATCAATGCCGGGGTAAAGGATAACCTGGATGAGCTTGCCTCATTGTGGAAGGCGGGCTGCTCGGCCTTTGGCGAGATATTCCTTGGTGAGAGCACGGGTTCTATGACAGTGGAGCGCGACCACATGACTGCAGCATTGCAGATCACCCGCGACCTGGACGCCCTGGCATGTATCCACGCAGAAGACCAGGAGATACTCGAATCATACGGCAAATTGACAAAGGGGGACCTGGACCCAGAGTCCTATTCAAAGAGCCGCCCGAATTTATCAGAAGCCGTGGCAGTTGCCAATACTGTTGAAGATGTTATGGCTTTCAATGCAAAGGCACACTTGTGCCATATCAGCACCCGGGAAGCTGTTGGTCTCATCAGGGGTGCCAAAAGTGGAAACTACGGGGATTCAGGGGGCACGGTCACGGCTGAGGCTGCACCGCACCACCTGTTCCTGTCAAATAAGGATTACGACAGGCTGGGCACCCTTGGCAAGATGAACCCACCTCTTCGTAAAAGGCGCAGTCTCCAGTACCTGTGGAATGGCTTGAACGATGGCACTATTGACATCGTAGCCTCTGACCATGCGCCCCACACCGAAGCAGAGAAGCAGACAGATATCTGGTCAGCACCTGCAGGTGTGCCTGGTGTTGAGACCATGCTGCCATTGATGCTGCTGGCGGTGCGGCGCAATCTTATCCCTCTAACCAGGATGGTCGAAGTCATGTGCACCAATCCGGCAATGATATTCGGACTGACAAAACATAGGAAGGGGGCTATCTGGAAAGGGTTCGATGCTGACCTGGTGCTTGTGGATACTGCAAATGTATCAGAGGTCGATGCTGATAAGCTGCACAGCAAGGCAGGCTGGAGTCCCTACGAAGGTATGGAAGCTATATTCCCTGCAATGACCATATCCGGAGGCGAGGTAGTCTGGGATGAAGGTATCCATGCAAAAAAAGGGCGCGGCAAATTCCTGCCCGGTGCCGGGTACGAGGAAAAGGCGCCGGAAGAGCCGGCGGCAATGTGCAGTATTGACGAAAAATAACCATATCATGGTGTGAGCATGAGCGAAATAATCTCAAGTATTGAGAAAAAGGCGGTGGAGAACCATGCCCGGGTTGCCCTGGGTATAGGCAGTGTAAGTCCTAAACTCCTGCATAGTGCGGCTCTGGCAGGTGAGTTCGCAGAGGTGGTGCTGGTGGGGGACAGCAGTGAGATTTACGAGATAGGCACTGACCTGGAAGTGGTACATTCCGGTGAGGCTGCAAAGACCATAGTTGACATGCTTGCCACCGGGGATGTGGATGCGGCTGTGCGCGGCACCCTGTCTGCCACGTCCACGCTGTCCTATCTCAAAGAAAGGCTGGGTTTGGAGAGCCTCTACCGGGTGGCACTGCTGGAAACCCCTGGCGGAATTCCACTGTTCCTGGCTCCGGTGGGTATTGATGAAGGGAGCACTGTTGAGGGTAAACTTGAATTTATCAGGCGCGGGGCAGAGCACATCAGGAGGCTTGGTGTGGAGCCAAGGATCGCGATACTTTCTGGCGGGCGGTTCGAGGATAAGGGGCGGGACCCGTATGTGGATAAAACGCTGGACGATGCCGGGTTTGTCACCCGCAAAGCCAGGGAAGAAGGCTATGATGTACGGCACTACGGCATACTTATCGAGGATGCAGTGGGTGAGGTTAACTTTATACTTGCTCCCGACGGCGTATCAGGGAACCTTATTTTCAGGACACTTGTTTTGGTTGCCGGTGGGTACGGATATGGTGCGGCTGTGTTGATGGATAAAGTGTTTGTAGATTCCAGCCGGGTGGGCGGGCATTACACTAAGGCCATTATGATAGCTTCCGCACTTGCAGGAAAAGACCGCAGTTAAAGCATTAATAATACTTATCTACAATAAACAATCACAACATAAGCCATTAAATAACCGAAAAACAATGAGTGTACAAGAATGTCGGATGACACCATCGCAAAAGAATGGCCTCCCGTACGGGGTGACTATACAGTGGTCGACCCCTGCTCACGGATTTGTGTAACCACCCTTGCCAGTGACATGGACCCGTTCCACGGTGCATGTATGGTAGGCAGCTGCAAGACAGAGAACCTGGGTATCGAGAAGATCATTATCAATACTATTTCAAATTCCAATATCAGGTACATCTTAGTATGCGGCACCGAGTCAAGGGGACACCTTTCAGGCAACACACTTCTTGCAATACACAATAACGGCATAGATGAGCAGGGCAGGATAATCGGATCAGACGGTGCAATTCCCTTTATAGAGAACATCCCCGCCAAGGCCATTGAACGATTCAGGCAGCAGGTGGAACTAATTGACAGGCGGGGACTTGTTGAGACCGGCAAGATACAGGAATTGATCAATGAATACCAATCAAAGGGCAACCCCTTCCCGGAACCGCCGATGGTCATTGAAACCAGGAAGAAAAAACAAAAAATAGAGCGTGAGATCACAGGCGGGGACATGATGATAGCTCCCGGAATCCTGATGGACTCAACACTAGGGGTCATATTTGCCGAGACCTGAAACAAAAACAGGACCAATCAACATGTTTACATTCCAGAAAGTGCAGGAGGTCGTCAATATCGCCAATATCAAGATTGGCGGCCAGCCCGGTGAATACCCGACAGTGCTGGCAGGGACTATCTTCTACAATAAACACAGCATAGTCTCAGACCCGGACAAAGGTATCTTTGATAAACTCGCTGCCGAGAAACTGATCAACAGGCAGCAGGAACTTTCTGATGAAACAGGCAATCCATGCATGGTGCACATCTATGCAGAGAGCGCCGGGGCGGCAATGCGCTACCTCGACTTTGTGAGCAATGCCACCGATGCGCCCCTTCTAATTGATTCTACTGAAAGCCGTGTGCGGATGGCTGCAGCCACTTATGTCAGCGAGATCGGCCTGGCTGATAAGACCATTTACAACAGCCTGAATATGGCAGTGACAGACGAAGAGATCGAGGCACTGACTTTATCTGATATTGACACTGCCGTCATCCTGGGCTTCAATGCAATGGATTCAAGCCTGGCCGGGCGCATGGAGCTGTTGGAGAACGGCGGAAAGGTACTGCCCCATGGTCTGCTTCAGACTGCTGATGAATGCGGCATCAAGAAGAAGCTCATCGACCCCAGCATTACTCCAATGGGAAACGGTGCCGGAGTAGCGCTCAGGATGACCATTGCTGCCAAGGCAAAATGGGGCCTCCCTGTAGGTTCTGGTATCCATAATGCCCCGTCTGCATGGAATTGGCTTCGAAATAAAGGGAAAGAGGATAAACTAATTTACAGGATATGTGATATTGCATCCACAGGTATCCAGCAGATGGCAGCCGGCGACTTCATACTGTACGGCCCCATCGAAAATGCCAAATATACATTCCCAATGGCAGCCATGGCTGATATCATGATCTCAGAAAGTGTGGCAGACATGGGGATAGAACCTGTAGAAGGTCACCCGATATGGAAACTGGTTTGAATGGATAGATAATGGGGCATGTGAATATACCGATACGCATGAATTTCATATACCATACTTTGATATTAGTAGAAGTTTATTAGTAGAAGCTTATAGTAAAAGCTTATAGTAAAAGTCTGGTTTTATTGGACGTGACATGTTGTGAAAAAGCTGGGATTCTTTAAGCGCAGGAAACTCAGGTCCGTATTAAAAAAATCACAAGACGGACTGACAATACTTATCAGGAAAAACCCTACTGTAGATTCTCTTGCAAGTGCCTATGCTCTTGCAAGGATCGCAGAACATTTTCATATCAATGCAAAATGCTATTATTCCGGCACCGTACACCATAAGGGCCTGCTAAATATAATGGGATCTGATATAGAACCCCTGCCTGATGTGATCACAGACGAACTTTCAGGCACTCTTGCTCTGGTGGATGTGGTCCCAAGTGAACTGCCTGAAGATGTTAGTGCTTTAATTGACATCCCTGCGATAATCATTTCACATTCCAGTATGGCGACTAAAGATATCAAATGCCATTATAAGGATATAAGGGCAAATGTTGAAACTACTTCCACAATTCTGGTCCAGTACTTCAGAAGCCTGAAGGTACCCATGGACAGTACTATCGCAACCATGTTCCTGTTCGCGATCAGGGACAGAACCAGGACTTTTTTGACCAACCTGAATAAACACGGACTTGATGCATACCTCTTTGTACTTGAACACATGGACCATGACCTGCTCCTGAAATTAGAGAACCCTGCTGTAAAATCCGAGACATTTAATGATCTTGCAAAAGCACTGAATAACAGGGAGGTAAAAAATACATACCTTTTGACCAATACCGGTTATATCAAAGACCCTGGTACTCTGCCAAAGGTATGCAAATATATGCTTGACCTGGAGGGGATATCTACCGCCCTTGTCTATGCGGTTGATGCTTCCAATATATACGTATATGCAACATCCCACAATATCGAGATTAACCTGACACAGGTATTTAAAAAGGCATTCGGACACTGTGGCAATATAATCGGGAATTCATCTTATGCATCCATTACCATTCCACTGGGGCTGTTTGGTGTAATTACCAAAAGCAGTAATAATACCGAGAGTAGAGAGTTAATGTTAGATACCATTAAAAATTCAATCTCATCAAGGTTCTCCAGGACCATTAAGGAAGGAGAGGGAAAACTGGAAAACGAATAACCTGCTTATTCGATAGAAATGTAACTTCCTCCACTAAATATGGCATCTATAGAACGCTATAAGGGCTGCACATCGTGTGGTGGAACAGATCATCCACTGAATACAGTATCTACAGAACCCATCACATGCCCACCTTTGCACTGGACACAGACTCCCCTTGTGGCATCAAAGCAATTGCTACATACGAGACGGCCACACAACTGGCAGGTAAACATTGTAGCCGAATTGTGACATATGCTGCAGATTCCTTTTAATTCCAAGATATATCGCCATCAATTGTGGTTAATTGATATTATGTTAAATAATTGAATCCCAAAATATACTTCAGGATGCCTGGTATGGAGAGTAGAACTCTTCGATTATCCACTGGCTCAATTCATCTTCCCAGCTTTTGCCAATGTTTTTCTTGTCGGCCAACAGGGAAGATTTGTGTTCATCACATGTTTCTATTTTACATTTCATGATATTCATACCATCATTTTATACATACGCTTGAAAAAACCATCATGTATTATGCCTTAAATAGTTGTCGATTTTTACTACAATTATCGTATAAAATGGATATCCTGATTTATTTACTTTTAATCAAAACAGGAAAAAAAAGCAAAATGGGTGGTAATTACCACCCTCGGGTCTGTAGTATTTCCTGTTCGGGAATGCTGCTTACACTGATACCTTTCATCTGGTCGCCCAGACCCTTGGATATCCTGGCCAGTTCACCGGGATTGTCAAAATTATTAACAGCTTCTACAATGGCCGAGGCCATTATGGCCGGTTTCTCTGATTTGAATATCCCGCTGCCCACGAAAACACCATCAACACCAAGCTTCATCATCAATGCCGCATCTGCGGGAGTGGCAACACCCCCGGCTGCAAAGTTCACCACTGGAAGGCGCTGTCGTTGGGCGGTCTCCACAACCAGTTCGATTGGAGCCTCAATCTCACGGGCCACCCGTTCCATTTCCTGAAGGTCCATGCCCTTTAACTTAGCAATCTGCTCGCTGATCAGGCGCATGTGCCGCACAGCTTCGCTCACATCGCCTGTGCCTGCCTCGCCTTTAGTGCGTATCATGGCCGCTCCTTCATGTATCCTGCGCAGGGCTTCGCCCAGGTTCCGTGCTCCGCATACGAATGGAATGGTGAAGTTCCTTTTGTCTATGTGGTATTTAACGTCAGCCGGTGTGAGTACTTCTGACTCATCGATCATATCCGCGCCTAATGCTTCTAATATCTCAGCTTCCACAAAATGCCCGATGCGGGCCTTTGCCATGACAGGTATAGTGACCGAATCGATGATCTCGGCTATGATCTGCGGATCAGCCATCCGTGCCACTCCGCCAGTTTTCCTGATATCGGCCGGAACCATGTGCAGGGCCATGACAGCAACAGCCCCGGCATCTTCTGCTATATGCGCCTCTTCCGGGGAGGTTACATCCATGATGACCCCGCCCTTTTGCATTTTGGCAAACCCGCGTTTTAATAGTTCAGTACCGTGTCGTAATTTTTCAAGTTCCATTTTATCAACCTGCACTCTAAATGTCATTCATGCCTATTATCTTTACTTCTGGCAGCATATGAAATATAATTCCGAATACTCATGTAAGGATGTATCCATATTATCCCGGTGTAATCTAATATGATAAATGATAAAACTTGCTTTCTATTACCGGAAAAAAAGTGCAAACTTTTTATATTTATAAAATCTGAAACATAAAACTCCATAATCACTTATTTTACACCATTTTTTTTGATTTTGCTTGATTTGTCGAAATTTTTATATTGTAGTAGGGTAAGTATTATTCTTAATTATGGACGATTTGGATGTTTTTATTCTTAAATTTCTTTCAAGGAATGGCCGGATGCACAGTACCGACATGGCAAAAGAACTTGGAGTTGCCACTTCTACCATCCACAAACGCATTAAGAACCTTGAATCCGAAGGTATAATTGAGAATTTTACAATAATAACCGACCCGACCAAACTTGATCTCAACATTACCACATTCATCGGCCTTAACATAGACTCAAACCGGAGGATCAATATAATCAATAAACTCAATAATATCGAAGATATACTTGAGATATATGAACTGCTGGAACCCTACGACCTGTTCTTAAAAGTAAGGACCTTTGACATAAATTCCCTCAAGAACAATGTACTTCGTATAATCAATGAGATGGATGGGGTACTCGGGTCAAGCAGCATGATCACTACAAAAAGGCATAAAGAGGAAGCATGTAATATTTTAATAAAGGAGGTAAAGTAAAATGATTTTTGGTCTGGAAACAGTTATGATCCTGACTGTGGTAATATATCTTCTTGGCGGAGCATTCGTATTATTCATTTATGAAGCTTACGAAAAAACGAAACAGAAGAACTTATTGATCCTGTCGATCGGTCTATTTATCCTGATATTTGGCAGTAATTTCGATATCCTTGCGTCTGTAGTTTTACCTGGTATGTCTTCAGAAGCTGCCCGGACAATTGCCTTATTGGTGGAAATCCCCGGTATACTGATAATGCTGTATTCGGCATTGAAGTCGTAAGTAGATGGAGATAATAAATGGAAGGAAAATCAGTAGATAAGCGAAAACGATTCGCAAGGAACTGGAAACTTTTAGGGATTTCGTCGAAATCAAAAGTGCAGGAAAACCTGTTAAATACCAAGATATTGACCAGGGCCATAACAAGGCTTATAGACCAGTTCCAGCCCCAGACCCTTCATGTTATCGAAGATGTATGCTACCAGCTTGGCAAAGAAGACTCAAATAATTTGAAAAGCACACTCCATATCAAGAAAGCTACTGCAAGATCGTGCCTTGAACCCATGGAAATGATGTGCCTGCTAAACGGCATCAATACAGATATCATATCAGAAAAAGATACCACAGCATTCCTGAAAATATATGAGTGTCCTTTTAATGACGTACTTGAGGGTATTGTACCCAATATCGTGGTGTGCAGGAATTATTTCAAGGGTATGGCACACGCTGTAAATCCTAATGCAAATATCATGCAGCCTAAGAAGAAATGCCAGAAAGACGGCCAATGTGAGTTTATTATCAAAGTGACACTTTGAGCTGACGTTTAGAGATTTTTTCCTAACCCCTGCCTTTCCTAACCCTTACCTTTTCTTACTGCAACAGCAGCCCCGCGGTTAAAATCCTTCATTTCGGCTGCGCAAAGTAGCGCCTGTCCTGTTACCTGCAGGTTGTTTTCCAGGTCCATCAGCAGTACTTCATCCATGGCCCTGATAGAAGGGTCAACATCAACAACATGTTTGGCAAACAGGGTTTTGCCCTTAAGGACAAAGGGTACTGCATCTGCATGCACCGTGACCCGATATGCAGGTAATTCCAGGTAATCATGCAGGCGCAGGGCACCTTCCATGCTCAATGTAAGGAGTCCGTCCCTGGCGCGGACAGTGGCGATCCTGGTCCTGTTAACACTTACCTGCCTGATCCTGTTGGTCCTGGACATGAGAAACTCACAGTCCTCAGGGAACAGGGCACGGCCTGCCCCTCTGCCGAACTGGAAATCCGCAATGGTCCTGACACGTTTAAGGTTGCTGGACATAAAACTCAAGAATATAATATTTCAATGGCTGTTCCTGCAAATTGCAATAATATCGCTCAATATGGCACTGGCGGTCTCCATTGACCCGGCCCCTTTACCAGTCACACATACAGGACCTGCCATTTCGGTCTTTAACAAGGCTACGTTAAGTGTGCCTCCCACTGCAAGTGGATGTTGTTCAGGCACAAGTTTGGGTGAGACCTTTATTATACCATTCTCACCGTCTTTTACCTCTCCAATAAGCTTGATAACCATTCCTTTATCCCCTGCCAGGGTGAGGGCCTCAGGTGTGATCCTGGTGATGCCTGTAACCTCTACATCATCGTATGTCACATTCATCCCGAAAATGGAATTTGCCAGTATGACAAGTTTACATGCGGCATCGATACCCTCGACATCGTAGGTGGGGTCGGTTTCTGCATAGCCCAGTTCCTGGGCCTCACCCAGTACGTGCTGGTATGATAAGCCTTCCTCTGTCATCCGGCTGAGTATGTAGTTACAGGTACCGTTCAATATCCCTTCTATACCAATGATCGTGTTGCCTGCCAGGGCATCATGTGCCAGGTTCAATATTGGCATGGCACCGCCCACTGTCGCTTCATACCTGAAATGGACAGCATTATTTTTTGCTTCATCACATAACTGGCTGTACTTCAGGGCAAGTGGACCTTTATTGGATGTCACCACATGCCGTCCATGCCTGAATGCCTCCAGCATATAGGTAAGACCAGGCTCCCCGTCATCAATATTTGTCGGGGTAACTTCCACTACCAGTTCATGGTCTACGTCCCTGATCACTTCGAGGGACATAACACCAGATGTGGCAACAGAACCAGATTCCTTTTTCCTTTCCAGTGCAGCCTCAAGGTCAACTCCATCAAGGTCGATGCATGCACCATGGCTGTCGGATATTGCTACTACTTTGAGGTTTATGCCTGCACTTTCCAGGTAATCCTGTTTGTGCAATAATGCATTGGCTACGCCCTGGCCTACTGCCCCGAACCCGATTATGGAAAGTCTTATGGTCTTCATGTTTTCACCGATAAGTTATCTTTTTCTATGGGTTCGATAACCAGCAGGTCCTTTTCCGAGGCAACCCGTCTTAATATATCCAGGGCTTTAGCAAGCTGTGCCATATCTACTGCATTTATAACCAGGGATGCGGATGAGGGTTTGTTAATCCCGGGCATGGAGATTGACAGGTTCACCACTTCGGCAAAGCCTGTGGTGTCGATCTGGTCAATTGTATCACCCATGTCACTGTGGACTATATGGCCTATAAGGATGACCGTCACTTCTTCGTACATTAGTTTTTTTCCCACACGTACTATTCGGACCCCTCCCTTTTCCAGGTCAGTGATAATATCATTTAATTTTCCGTTGGTCAACTGGAAAATGACCTGTACAGGTACGGCACCCCTGGGTGTGCGCTGGTCGTGGTGGTGCAGGACACTCATTATATTGGCACCGAACGTGGAAAGCGGTTTGAGGGCCTGGATAAGCTGGCCGGGTCTATCTTTCAACTCAAGGTCCATTGAAACGATCATAGAATATATTCCTGGGA
>JAUVLO010000109.1 GCA_030600695.1 Methanosarcinales archaeon
CATGTGTCATCGGTTAAGAGTAATATTGTGATAGAACACGGATTGCACGGATGACACGGATGCGCGCGGATACGAAAATAAATCCGTGAAAATCCGTCTAATCCGTGTCATCTGTGTTCTATTTAAACTAAATTGGTTAATCCTAAAAAATCATTGGTTCTTTGGAAAACGATACATATCGAGTCAGTCAAACTCCTTAACCGATGACTAATGGGTTGTGGCTCAGCAATTTCACTCATGTGCCTGCCCGGTCGTGCTCGTGGCTGTGCTATACCGGTGGCGGGCTTAAGTGCAGCAAAAACAGGCATATAATCTGCTTGATTTTTAATCAGTGTGTTCCTGCCTCAATTTGATAGATTCAGCTTCTGCTGTAATCCTTCGTTTAAGGTGAGGATGTATCCAAAAATCATAGTATTCCAGATCGTCCAAACATTCTTCGAACTCTGCAAAAGATATCAATTCACTGTCATAAGCTTGCAAAATCACTCCAATCGTTCCTATTATATCGAACCCGAGTGCTTTTGCAAAGGTGCGTGCTCCCAGGTCGTCCAGCAACAATAAATCAAAGTTATGTCCTATGGCAAGCACCACAGCTTCGCCCGGATGAATACCTGGGTCACGAGAATACTTTTCTGCCACATCATTTTCATCAGATTCTAATTCTATGACCTTTATCCATCCATTCGCCACAGCGTCTTCCACTTCTATAGCACTTGCAAATCCATACGAAAGCTCTTTCCCACGAAGTATTTCCGTCATCACAATATTGGGAACATATACCGTGTCAAATATTTGGTGTAATAGCTCCAATCTACCGATTTTGGATAGATAGATCAAAGGAGACGTGTTAGATATTACTCTCAAGTTTCTTAAGCGTTTTAATATCTGATTCAAAATCTTCCACTCCATACTGAAGGGGTACTCCATGTTTCTTTATTTCTGTCATCATTTCATAGAAGCTAACACCAGCCATCTGGGATGCTTTCCACATCGAAACTTTTCCTTCAGCATACAATTGGGTAGAACGCTTTAGAAGTTCCATCTTTAGCCCATCTTCAATAAGCCGGCTAAGTAGCATCGATGTGTCGATATGAGACTCGTCTGCAAGTTCATCAATCTTGCCTGCAGTATCTTCCTGGAGCTCTGTTTTCACAATTTTCAACATGTGATCACCTATGATAAATACAACAGTAGTACTTTATAAATAGTATTATAGTAGTTTTAAACGACTTCATGATTAAAATAGTCTTTCGCAACTACTAAACTATCCACTCTACATCCCAACGGTAATCTTCACATCCTAACCCCAGCCTTTTGACCAGTTCAGAAAAAATACCAAAGACATCAGGACAATTACAATAATCAACAACAAATCAAAGGGAAATGGAACTGGAACTGATTCCGCTATTCATCTTCAAGATGATTTAGTT
Source organism: Methanosarcinales archaeon (assembly GCA_030600695.1). Taxonomy (GTDB): domain Archaea; phylum Halobacteriota; class Methanosarcinia; order Methanosarcinales; family Methanocomedenaceae; genus Methanocomedens_A. The sequence continues at coordinate 1,431 of JAUVLO010000109.1, forward strand.
CTTTCTCACGGTCAATGAAATCAAATTTTATTGTCATAAGATATTGTCATAACAATTATTGAGTAGACAATAATAATTGAACTTTATAGTGTCCAGGTATTTCAACTCAGCCATACCAGCCTCATGTAAGTGGGTTTTGGGAACCGGCAATACAAGCTGTAAACGTGTTTATGAAATCACTCTCTCACAACATCCAGAGACTGTACCTTAAGAAAATCCTTATCAAATGTCGCAATTCTTTTGATATTTCCCAGTTCCATACACGCTAAGATAGATGCATCCACAAAACTGAAATTAGTATTTTCCTGCTCCCTGAAAATCTCCCATGCCCTCTCAAATACATCGCTGGCTTTCATGATTTCAATTTCCCTGGCATCAAGCAGTACATTTCCTACCTCAACCGCAGCATCCAGGTTTATTTTAAGTGCAAGGACTGTAGTAACTTCTGACAAAATAAATTCGGAAATAACTGCTTTTCCATATTTCCCCTTGCTGATATGATGAAAGATATCCAGGGCTTTTTCATGATTTATATCATCAGCATTCTTATAGGCAATAATGACACTGGAGTCCAGGAATATCAAGTCATCTCCTCTTTATACAGTATCTCATCGACCTCTTCACTCAAATGCCGGTATTGTTTGCCAATGTGCTCCGGTCTGATCTCAAGGATACTCCTGTGCTTTTTCGGCTCAATATTTAACCACGTCTTGACGGCCCTGTTGATAGCTTCCCCAATGGTAATACCTTCGGCTGAGGCTTTTGCTTTCAATTTCTTGTATATGAAAGGATTAATGTTCCGGATAGTTGTATCCATATGTAACACATGTGTTGCGAAATAATATATAACTTTTCACGCTAAAAAAGTATTTTTACCGATTCATTATCCCAAACTCGATTTTATCTCCCGCGCCAGCGCCTCCAGCCTTCCCACTACATCTTCCCCGCTGGCTATAATATCCACAAAAGCCGAACCCACGATAACACCCTGGGCACCGCTCTTAATGATCTCGGCAGCCTGCTCACCCGATGAAATACCAAAACCCACAGCCTTGGGCTTATCAGTCTTAACCCTGTCCAGCACTTCTTTGGTCGAGCCTGCAATATCGGCCCTGGCACCCGTAACACCCAACCTGGACACCAGATACAAAAATCCGGTACCCCGCTTCAGGATATCCTCAAGCCTGTCGCCTGTGGTTGTGGGTGCTACCAAAAATATCAGGTCAACGCCATTTTCTTCGCAATACCCACCCAGTTCCCCGGATTCCTCAGGCGGCAGGTCGGGCACGATAACACCGGTAATGCCTGAATCTTTGCAGTCCTTAACAAACCTCTCAAGTCCCCGCTTGAAAATCAGGTTGTAGTAGGTCATAACCACCAGCGGCACATCCACACCCAGCCCTTTCACCATCTCAAAGTACCTGTCCGGGTTCATACCCGCATCCAGTGCCCTCTCGATGGACGCCTGTATGGTAGGGCCGTCTGCTATAGGGTCAGAAAAAGGCAGCCCCAGCTCCACAATATCAGCACCGCCCCTGATCAGTGCATGCACGATTCCTGCTGTATCACCATCACCGGCGCACACATAAGCGATAAGTGCTCCTTCACCTTTCGTTTTCAGTTCATCGAACTTATCAGGGATCCTCATTACAGCGCCCCCATCTCAAGCACGGTCTCAAGGTCCTTATCGCCCCGCCCAGATAGATTAATCACCACGATATCTCCAAGTTCACCCGAGCCGGCAGCCTTTGCCAGGTAGGCAAGGGCATGGGACGATTCCAGTGCAGGGATAATCCCCTCCATCCGGCTCAGTTCGTGGAAGGCAGCCAGTGCCTCATCATCACTGGTGTTCGCAGGCTTGATCCTGCCAGTCCCGGCCAGGTATGTCAGTTCAGGACCCACGCCGCTATAATCGAGCCCGGCTGCGATGCTGTGGGATTCCAGTATCTGGCCGTAGGGGTCCTGCAATATCTTGGTCCGTGCGCCGTGCAGCACACCTTCCTCGCCCACACACAGGGATGCGGAGTGAAGAGCAGCTTTTTTTGTGGACTCCATACCACTGCCGCCCGCTTCCACAGCGAATAATTTTACCTCAGTATCTGAAATGAATGGATAAAAGGTGCCGATAGCATTACTGCCGCCGCCCGTGCATGCGACAATGGAATCAGGCAAACGCCCCTCTTTCTCCATGATCTGCTGTTTTACCTCGCTGCCTATCACACTCTGGAAGTCCCGCACAATAGTTGGATAAGGATGCGGACCGACCACTGAACCGATGAGGTAATGAGTATCCTCCACATTGCTAACCCAGTCCCGCAGCGCCTCGTTGATGGCATCCTTCAAGGTCTGGCTACCGGAAGTTACGGGTATTACTTTTGTCCCCATAAGTTCCATGCGGTACACGTTCATGCGCTGGCGCTGCATATCCTTGGCACCCATATAGACCTCTGTGGCAATCCCCAGGTTCGCGCCTGCCATGGCCGTAGCAGTACCGTGCTGGCCCGCCCCGGTCTCGGCGATGAGGCGGCGCTTGCCCATGTATTTTGCCAGCAGTGCCTGGCCCAGGGTATTGTTCAGTTTGTGGGCGCCTCCGTGTACCAGGTCCTCTCGCTTGAGGTATACCTTGACCCCGTACTTTTCACTCAGGCGCCGGGCATGGTATAGAGGGGTGGGGCGGCCTGCAAAATCCTTTAGGTAATAGTCCAGTTCCTGTTTGAATTCGGGGTCGTCCCTGAACCGCTCATACCCCTGTTCCAGTTCCTTTACTGCAGGCATGAGCACCTCGGGTACGAACTGTCCGCCGAACCGACCGAACTTGCCTCTTTGTTTTTTGTTCATGAAGTAATCCTCTGTAAATTATCCTCTATGAGTTATCAATTTGATGAGCTTGATGTACGTGAGTCATATAATGCCGGCTTCAACCAATAATCTGGTGTTTTCGTAGATGTCACCTTTCATAATGGACGTGCCTACCAATACGGCATCGGCACCTGCCCGTACTACCCGGATAGCATCCTGTGGAGTTAGTATACCGCTCTCGCTTATTATAATCCTGTCAGGGCTGTGCTCCCTGATAATAGGGGCCAGTTCTTCGGTTGTGGCCAGGTCGATCTCCATAGTCTTGAGATTGCGGTTGTTAATGCCTATAATGTCTGCATCAGTGTCCAGTGCGGCCATAAGTTCTGCGTGATCATGCACTTCCACCAGCGGCTGTAGTCCCCTGTCCTTTGCAAGTGCGATGAATCCGGGCAGCCTGTCACCCAGTATACCGGCTATCAGCAGTATCAGGTCGCTTTCTATTTCATAGAGCTGTCGTTTGTCTATTATAAAGTCCTTCCTCAATACCGGGATGCTTACGGCCTGCCTGACATGTTCCAGGTTCTCCAGGCTGCCGTGGAAAAAATCCGGCTCTGTAAGTACGGAAATGGCACAAGCTCCGGCCTTCTCCATGGTCCTGGCTATCTGTGCGGCATCGGCAGGGCTCACCTCCCTGTTGTGGGTGGTGGGTGATGCGGGTTTGACCTCTGCTATCATAGGTATATGTTGCAAGTCCTTCGCATACTTTATGGACCTGGTAAGGCTCCTTGTGGTTATTGCCTGTGCTGTGCCTATATCTGGAAGTTTATTGACACGGTTTTCGGTTGCTGAAATGATGTCTTCTATTATTCTGTTCATGTAGCTGACCTTATAAATGTATATGTTTGTTCGATGATGTACAATATTATACATTATATATAATACTTATGCAGGATTCGTATTGCAAGGGGATATGAAAAATATATCCTACGGGCTGTACTAAAATACGGTAGTGTCCTATATTTCATGACCTGATGTCTTTATATGTCTGATTCTTGAAAATCATGGTTTTACCTCCTGCCTCTGCGACATTTTTTTAAAAATTATATTACTTTCAATCCGCTCTCTCTCAAAGTATAAATGGGGGCAAATGATTTAGAACACGGATTTCACGGATCATACGGATGCACACGGATACGATTGATTCGATTTTCGTGTTCAATCTGAAAGGAGAAAACAAATGCTTCACGCCGAATTAACAAATAAAATTATCAGTTCCTTTTTCAAAGTCTATAACACACTTGGTTACGGGTTTTTGGAAAAGGTTTACGAAAATGCTCTTGTAATAGAATTGAAACGAGCAGGGCTTAATGTTTTACAACAACAAAATATCAAAGTCTACTATGAAAATCAGGTAGTTGGAAACTATTTCGCAGATATTATTGCTGACCAGGTGATCTTAGAGATCAAATCTGCTGAAGGTCTAAGAGAAGAAAATAAAGCTCAGTTGATCAATTACCT
>JAUVLO010000074.1 GCA_030600695.1 Methanosarcinales archaeon
AGGGGAAAACAGGGAATTACGTAGGATATGAGCTGAAAAATATTAAACTGTCAAATGGGTTTTCCTGACAAAATCTGGAAATTTTAGAGCAAAAGAGTATACATTTTCTTCAAGAAAGAGTGGCAACTGTCAAACTTGGGTTTGAGATAATAAGTCCGGCCATTTTGTTCACCTATGATACACTATCAATCATGATATTTAAGGTGTTTGATGACTGCTGTTTTGATAGGTTGGTTTCCAGGCAAAATTACGCAGTCAAAGGAACTGTAATGTGCAATGCATCATAATCAACAACCGGGACTTTATTAACCTTGTTTTTACCTTTCTTTATCTCAAGAAGTCCAATCCCCTCAAAAAAGGTAATGTCATTATGCACATTCGACTCTTTTCTACCCAGTTTCCTTGCCAGTTCGCTGATTGATTCTGGTTTTTCTTCCCGAATTGTATGAAGTAGGCGTATTCGCTCGTGGGTTAATATCTTTCCGATATCCTCAGTTGTGCGAGCCACTATTTTATGAGGCTCAAATGCACTTATCTCGCCTTCCTTTACTTTTTCAAATAACTTGTTTAAATGCTCCCCATATTCTTCATCATTCATGACTATAATTTCAACGTCCTTTAATTTCATTAATAGCACCCCGATTATCTTCAATTAATTTCATTAACTCATCAATCAATTCCTTTGGATTGTTAAATTCGATTTCCTGCACTTCATTATTAAATAAATGTTTATGGTCTCTTTTGCTAAGTCCCTCTATTATATGGGCATTATCGAAACGAATAACAGTACTCCATCCCTCTTTTGTCTTAACTCGGTAATTGAAACTGTATCTTACTCCATGAGGGATTTCTGATGATGTGGGTACCTGTGTCAATGAGATGTCGATAATCTCATCTTCAGCCAGTATTCTGGTTTCTTTAATGACTTTGTTTGGCACAAGATAATTTAGGATTTTTTACTATAAATAGTTATATGATTCCACCATATAATTAAAACGAAGAAGTATTTTCATATTTTATTCATGCCTTTTGGTAAAAAATGAAACAATATGTTCAAAATTGGTACTTATGCACACGTTTGATACTATGTTTTTCAAAAGAATGGAACATGACAGACTTTCATTTAACGAACACTACGAATTCTCCCCCCTCCCATCCACCAGCCTGGCCACCCGGTTCCCTGAACCACAATATTCCCACAGTTGCGATAAGTGCAGTTCCTAAGCCGGCCCATATTGTATAAGCAATACTTACATCCATCGTTTTCAGGGCAAATGTCAATGAACAAAGTCACACTTTTATATACATAAACAAAAAAGTTATCCACTCGGCGCATGGACATTTTAAAAAAATAAAGGTTGTAGGTGTGGAATCACACCTACATTGAATTGTTTGTATTTATTTTGCCGGAATAACGAATGCTCGCTCGCCAGCGCACCTGTCGAACTCTCTAAGTGCACCCTTACCGAAGCACTCCCTGACCTCGACAAAGTCGAAGTTCATGAGGTCATCGGCGAAGCATGTCTTAACCAGTGGGTTGATTGCGAAGCCATCTCCCCTGCCAGTATAGCCACCTGTACAAACGGTTGTATAACCGCCCTGGTGACCCACATTCATGGCGTAGTTGGGGTAGTTTGGTCCTCTCATCTCAGCTAACAGACCCTCATCGGACTGATAGGAGAACACATTGGTCGCACCGCACTGATCCTGCAGATCGTATCCGAAGAAGCCCAGTCTACCGTGTGCCTCTTTATGGAGGTACATGGACAGATACCAGGCAGACAGACCGGCATTGGAGTTGCCTGTTGTGATTGCAGTGGCTGCTCCTGTAGCCGTTGAGATCACAGTTGCCCTCTGGGAACCACCAAAGTGATCTTCCAGGGCTGTCGGGTAGTTCTCGTACAGTTCAAGGCCGTACAGTGCGCCCCAGGTACCCATGTCCCTTATGATATCAATGCTTGGCTCTTTGCAATCGCCAATGCCTGTACCATATGTATCCCAGCCGTACTCGGTGTCTGCATACAGGTTGTCATCAACAGTGTTGTTGGTGTATGCTGATGTGGCATATTGGGTGAAACCAACACCACCGCTCATGTAACCACCGAGCCATATCTGGTCGTACAGCATCATTGCTGCTCCACAGGTCTCAAGAGCGATCTTACATGGATCGTCCCTGAACTTCCTTGAGGTCTGTACGATATCGCACATGTGACCAAAGGAAAGACCACCGGGCTCGTTAGGTCCTCTTGCCCGCCTTGCGGGAAGCATCTCAGACATCTCAACCAGGCCAGCGTGCTTGGCTGTGAATGCCAGATCAGCGACTGCTGCCTCACCAGCGCACATGTGGTATGAACTGATGAAAGACATACCGACCTGCATTGCCATCCACCTGGATGTCTGGCCACCATCAGCAGTCCTTGAGACCACTGTTGGGATATGCACTGCCTGGAATGTTCCCTTACCTATGCCGGCCTTGATCTGGGCTGCATGGTCTGGCCTGAACATCTTTTCGATGTCGATCACGAACTGGGGATCCAGTTCGTCTTTCAGGGCATCGTCACCTGTGAAGATCTTCACATAGCAGTCATCTACCATTGCCGGATGGGTTTCTACCATCATTTCCTGGACAATAGCTGCACCAGGCATTGCGTGGTTCAGTACTTCCAGATAGTAGTTGATGCTCTCAGGTGTGACTTCCTTGCCCAGCCTCTTTTCCAGAGTCTCATGGGCCAGGTCCATACCTACAACGCAAGTTCTCCTGATATCATCCCATTCCTGCTGCATGGCAGCATTGTTGACATAGTGGAGGTCGTCACCATCGACTACGATATCTGTTCCGCCAAGGGTATACGGGGTCAACTGTCTCTGACCCAGTGGGATACCGGCTAAGTGAAGCAGGGGATCATATGCCTGTAGACCACGCTTCTTTGTGATCTCTGCACCGACCTTTGCCATCTCCATCTTCCTTGGGTTCTGGGCAGTGCCAAGTCTCAGGTACTTTGTTGTGGTTGCCTGAATGTCGTCAGCCTGCTGGTTGCTGCCCCATTCCTTACCGAATTTTGTTTCCATTGCAGTTATGAAGTGCTTTTTGGCATTAGCTTCAGAATCAAAATTGTAGTGTGCCATTTTATATCACCTCTATTTATTTGGGCTGATACCCATATATGGTTCTTAGTTCCCAGACTTTCTGGCACCATTCAATGGCTTCCGGATCGTCTCTGTAGGCAACATTACCAACTCTGTAGAATGTGGTTTTCTTTGCTGCCTCTTCAGGGGTCATGGGCTTGCCCAGATTGACCTTCCTGTCAAGAGGAACACCGACCTGATCCTTATCCTGGATGATAACATCACCCTCAAGTCTGCGCCTGTCGATCATGTCAAACATGACACCATCTTCCTGCAATCTGCAGGAGTGACCGTGCACGGTTGCACCTCTGATGCCAGCAAGACCCGGACATGTCATATCAGTTTCCATCTGTTCCTTTGCAATGGCTTCCATATCTCTTTCCCGGGCCTCGACAACCTGCCTTCCGGACAGTGTACCGGGGTCCACACCTCTGTAGTTGATTGCAGCGTGGTATGATCTCCAGTATGGCACTGCTGGTGCATTATACATGGAATCTGCCCACTGGACGTACCTGATTCGGTCGCCCGCTGCTGTACCTGGTGTTGGGGTAACCATCTGTCTTACAGGACAATCAGGCTCACCCATCTCTGCAAGAGGTGGATGTGTACTTGGGTAGTCACTACCTGGTGCTCTGTGGCCAAGACAAGCGGTCAGATCTTCGTCAGATATTTCCCTGACTTTTTGAACGTTGTTTGACATGTGGTTTCTTCTATTCTCAGCAATGATTGTATTGCCGGGATAATATTGTGGTTTATATGCCATAATATTTCATCTCCTTAATTATTTAGTGGATTAATGGTCTTTACGTATTTCACAATTCTGTTGAGGTTCTCCCTTGAACAGGTTTCACCTCTTGTGATTCCGCTTACGATTTCCATGACTGTTCCCCTGGTCTGAATATTCTCAGTCCTTGGTTTAACAAGCCTGGTTTTAATTCCTGCTTCAGCGAACTGCTCAAAATCGATTGGATTCTGGCAGGCAATTACGGTTGGAATGTCTACGTACCTGAGGACATATTGTGTCTTACTAATTACATGGGAATCAATATTGCCCAGATGCAGTATCAGGAGTTTATGCCTTTCTATCTGTGCAAATTCCTTGGAGGACATACCAAATTTGGGTCCGTACCCCATAGTGCTCTGTCCCGTGAAATCTTCCGGAACACCTGCACCTGAATTCAGCACAAGCACACTTACCTGGATACCTTCTCTCCTGAGCCCGTATGTGATCTCACATACAGGTTTTGTGATATGACGCCGTCCGGGACTCATGGCGACTGCAATAACATCAGGTCTGCCTGTTTCGGATAATGTGCCTCGCTGTGCGAGACCACCACCTCTACCCAGACCCATGCTTTCCCTACAATCGACACACTGTGTTTCTCGTCCGAACATGATCACTCATCTTTTGATTCCAGCATACAAATACGGTCTTTAGGATTTGCCTTTGGATCGACCAACCCAAGAAGCCGCTCATCCTCAAGATTGATGGAGTTGTCTTCTTTGCTTTTGAAACCGTATTTGGCATAGTCTACCAGGGTAGCTTTCCTGCGAATGAAGAATCCTTCCCTGAATTCAAACGGGAAAGGTAAATTCTCTTCTGCAACTTTGCGTATATTCTCCTTGACAGACCTATCCTCAATTTCTATCTGGATCCGGCCCACTCTTATGTTCAGTTCAAATGCATGACCTGAAACATTGATTATTCGCCGGTCCGGGTGGTTTACCGGAGAGCCTGTTCCAGGTCCGCATGTTACCCGCGTTGGCAGGCTTGGACCCTGGATCAACATACGAATTACTCCGGGTACCTTATCAATACCGTTCAGCAGCTTTTCAGCTGTATCCGGCATTAATACCCTTTGTGGAAAAATTTCAACCTGAATTGGTTTTTTGTTAACTGAAGCGTTTCTGACCATCTAATTAATCCTCTATGTTCTTACACCGCTCCTGCGACTGCCTTCAATGGCTCTCTGAATTCTTCAACTGATCCGTATGTTTCTCCGACCAGTCCTGAAGTCATCTCAGGTGTGAACATCTGGACACCAGCATCAAGTGAAACTGCTGCTGCACAGCATGGGATTGCAAATCCTCGGGAGTGCCTGGTAACTACGTGGTTACCGTTGAACACACCAGGACCGCCGCCGCCATAGATCGAGTGACTGAAGAAGGAGAATCCTACTGCAGTACCCTGGACTTTACCCCAGTCGCATCCTGGCAAGCCTGTCTCTTTTTCAATAAGGTCGTTGAAGTACAACAATGTTGAAGAAGTGTGCTGTGGTGATCTTCCTGCACCGCAGTTGACCAGATTTGCTATCATTGTACCGGCTGCGCAATATGCGTTCCACAGGGATACATCATTTGTTTTATACATCTGATATCCTGAAGCGAATTTCTTATCAGGTGCAATTAGACCATCTTCAATTGCGCGCTCAACGATTGAGAACACACATGTACCGATGGTACCGGTTGCGCCATTTTCCTTGGTTAAGCCATAGACAAGGTTGTTTGCGTTCAGGTTCTGGTATGCCAGACCGAGAAGCTGGTTCCTCTCGAACATTCCGAGAGCATTACCCATCTCAAACACACCGGCCTGTTCATATATTCCTGACAGGGCTGCTGTGTTCATTGCGTTCTTCTTGGTTATTGCAGCAAGGTGGTTAGCCATGATATTCCTCAGTGAGTGGCCAAGGCCCTCATCTTTCTGTGGAATCTCCAGGATTGATTTGACGTGTCCGCCAGACAAATCCATTGTCTGGGGATATTGCCCCATAACTGCTCCCTTGACCTCAGGAACATTGAACATGTTCAGGTCGAAGGTATCAATCATTGCCTGTATGGTTGCCATTGATGCACATGTCAGTGAAGCCACATATTCTGCGCCTGCCTCGATACGGGCAGATGGTATCTGTACCAACACTTGTTTGCCACCGTTAAGGGCCACTACATTGGTGTCATCACCGGCTTCTACTCTTACAAGGTCAGCAACTCGGGCTACTAACTTGTCTGCGTTCTTGACCACATCGAAATTCATTGCCTTTTTAGGAACTTGTCGGCCTTTACCGCCAAACTTTCCTGTTGCCAATGCCTTCTCGATTCCGGCCAGATCCACGGCTGCTGTCCGCTTTGTGTCGTGGATAATTTTCTTAATAGCTTTGTTCTTGAGGGGACTTATTTCTCCAAGGTCGACATCGCCTTTGAGTTTAGCTCCTCTATCGCTATATAGGTCTATTTTGTCAGCCACGTTTATTTTTCCTCCTATACTTTATCAGAAAACCGTCGTTGTCCGGTACAATGGGAAAAACAAACAGACGCTTGTTGAATTTAAACTCCAAAAAGCATAACAAAGAGTTTAAAATAACCTAAAAATCTTGTTGTTTGTTTTATTATACTCCAACATTGTATCAACCAACCACTACAGTTTACTGTACTACTTCTGTATTCTACGACATTATTTAAAGGTTACGGATTAATCATTATAATTATTAAAAATTTTGTATCATATGAAACAAAATTCAACCAAATACTTGACCAAAAATGTATCATTCTTAGCATATATAGAAAACTATATTAATTAGGATACTTTCGCTAAAGAAGACTAGTAATATATAAGTTTAAATTACCAAAAAAATGAGAGGATTCAGATGGAACTACTTGCTGATGTTGGGGGTCGCCCCGGATACGATTGTATGGGTTTTTGTAAATACTGTTATTTCAAGGGTGTAAAAGAGGTCCCTGCATTCGGATGTCAACATTGCCCCCCTTACCAGAAAGGATGTCAATATTGCACTGAAAGTGTAAAGGAATCCTATCCTGGTTTCAAACCAGTCCAGATGGTTGTCCAGAGTGTGAACCAGACACTCCGGTTCAACCAGGAAGAAATAGAACGTATCACAATCAGCGGTGGCGGGGATGTAAGCTGTTATCCTGACCTTGAAGTACTGACACAAATATTAACACAGCTTGAGGCACCCATCCACCTTGGATATACCAGTGGAAAGGGATTCACAAGAGGTGATGAAGCAGAGTACTATCTGGACAACGGTGTCACGGAAGTATCCTTCACCGTATTTGCTACTGACCCGGCATTACGCGGGGAATATATGCACGACAAAACCCCTGAAGCTGCTCTTACCAATCTCGAAGTATTCTGCGGCAGCTCAGAGGTTTATGCCGCAGCCGTCCTGATACCCGGCGTCAATGACGGGGACGTGCTCAGGAAGACCTGTGACGACCTGGAAGCCATGGGTGCAAAAGGCCTGATACTTATGAGGTTCGCAAATACCTATGACCAGGGACTTATCCTGAACAATGCCCCGATAATCCCGGGTATTGAGGCTCATTCAGTGGAAAAGTTCCAGTCAATTGTGGAGGAGATAGCCAGGGATTATTCATTTAGGGTGACAGGAACCCCGCTCGGGGACCCAAAGATCGGCTCACCCTTCGCTATCCTGGATCACGAAGAGGCTTTGTCAAAACTACCAAAAGTCAATATGGAAGCTACCATACTTTCCAGCCGCATATCAGCACCGCTGATCGGAGCCATATTTGAGCGGCTGGACTCGCCTGTAAATGTCATAGGTGTGGATAAAGACATAGGATGCCTGATCACCATCGAGGACATACAGAAGCTGGACCTGTCAGATGTCAAGGAAACAGTGTTCTTCCCAGGGCGGGCTTTTGTCTACGACCCTGAGATCAAGGAAGTTCTATGCAAGGACGGTGTGGACCGGCTTGTGCGCAGGGGTCCGGATAAGCTGACTGTGGATGGGGAAATGAGTATCTCCATGACACAGGATGAAGTAATACAGCGGGAGATTGAGGCATTCACAGAACTTATCAACCATGTAAATGCGCTGGGCACCCCGCCTAAAAAATGAGTATCCTAATCGTCTTCCATCGTTGGTATCTCACACACGTCACATTCATCATTATTGCGTTTTTGGGATGGTCTGCCAGATGCTGGTACTTCTGTGTCCAGCGCCCTGGTACCGTAGGCAAGTACAGAAGCGTTGGATAAGGTCCCTGCTATAAGAATTGCATCGAATATCTCATCACGGGGTATACCCATCCTCTTTGCCACCCTGAGGTGCAGGTCCAGACAGTGGGTGCAGCGAAGTGCGGCTGAGACACCGATACTGATAAGCTCAATGGTCCGCTGGTCGAGCCGCTTGAACTCCCTCATTATGGAATTGTCATATAGCACCTTAGGTATCAGCAGATCTGGTTTATCTTCCAGGAACTGGAGAATATAAGGTACCTCGCCGTAAATCGATTCTACTTCATCCAGTACGGCTTTAGCAGCATCGTCTGGTTCTTTTTTCAATATCTTATCAATATCCTCAAATGCCAGAGTGGTCACCCCTGATGTACTATAAAAAGTGCTGTGATGCCAAAAGACATATATTTTTGGGTTTTGTTTTGATGGTACAGTATCATTTTCAGTTATTTTTTAGACACGGATTTACACGGATTAACACCGATTTAAGGTCGCATCTGTGTAAATCCGTGAAATCTGTGTCTGCGGTAATTATCGATGATTTTGAAATCCTCTATTGAAATCACTGGTTTTTGAGATAGTGCCTGTTTTGATAAAAACACTAAAGAAAAAATAACAATAAAAAAGGATCATTCCGGCCGATATCATTCCGGCCGGTTAAATATCTATTCCTTTATCAATATTGCATTCACCACACCATCCTGGCCCGGACGGCTGGTTATCATGGCGTTTCCGATCTCGGTCCTGACAATGCCGCCCCTGGATAAGATGTTCCTTCTTATGTAGTGCTTGTTGCTTTTATTATCAACTACAGTTTCGATGGACACTTGCCTGGTTGTATTGTTCGATGGATCAGTCACATTTGCCACATTGCACCTGAGCAGGCGAACCTTCCTGTTGCCGCCCGGGGTATCCACATTTTTCCGCCTGGTTTCATCCAGATGGGGTTCAGCGGCTTCCCTGCCTAATTCGAATTTTCTCTTACCCTTTGAGGCGATGCGCCGTCCACCTGTGAATTTACGTCTTGATTTGCCTTGATACTGCATTTGATTACTCCTTTATGAATACAATAATGATTTTTATGCTTAAATATCTTTAACAATAATAAACATATCGCACATAATCCACCCTGGTTACCCGGCGAGGTTTTTAGATTTAATGCCGTATCCACTTCAAATCCAAGGGTAATTTAAAAATTATTAGACAGGATTGACAGGATTGACAGGATACGAGGCAACATTAATATCCTGTAAATCCTGTAAATCCGGTCAAAATACCATGCTTTTTGAAGTGGATAC
>JAUVLO010000075.1 GCA_030600695.1 Methanosarcinales archaeon
AACATGCTGGCAACTGTGGGCGCGGGTCTCGCTCGTTGCCTGACTTAACAGGATGCTTCACAGTACGAACTGACGACGGCCATGCACCTCCTCTCAGCGATTCAGGTAAGACCTTCAGCCTGACCTACATATTGCTGTCGCACCCGGTGAGTTTTCCGGCGTTGAATCCAATTAAACCGCAGGCTCCACCCGTTGTAGTGCTCCCCCGCCAATTCCTTTAAGTTTCAGCCTTGCGACCGTACTTCCCAGGTGGCTCGCTTAACGGCTTCCCTGCGGCACCAAACACGGTCGCACCGTGTCTGACACCTAGCGAGCATCGTTTACAGCTAGGACTACCCGGGTATCTAATCCGGTTTGCTCCCCTAGCTTTCGTCCCTCACCGTCGGACCCGTTCTGGTAAGGCGCCTTCGCCACAGATGGTCCCCCAGGGATTACAAGATTTCACTCCTACCCCTGGAGTACCCCTTACCTCTTCCGGTCCCAAGCCTGACAGTATCCCTTAGAAGCCTGACAGTTAAGCTGCCAGATTTCCCAAAGGACTTATCAGGCCGGCTACGGACCCTTTAGACCCAATAAAAACGGCTACCACTCGGGCCGCCGGTGTTACCGCGGCGGCTGGCACCGGTCTTGCCCGGCCCTTGCTAACAAATGATTTTTAATCATCTGGACAGCCAACATTTGATGCTGGCACTCGGGGTTCCCTTATCGCGGTTTCCCGCATTGTAAAGTGTTCGCGCCTGCTGCACCCCGTAGGGCCTGGATTCGTGTCTCAGAATCCATCTCCGGGCTCTTGCTCTCACAACCCGTATCCGTCGTCGGCTAGTAGGTACGTTACACCCACTACAACCTGATAGACCGCAGATCCATCCTTAGGCGCCGGAGCTTTGAACCATAGGGCATTCCAGCGTCTATGGCTTATCCGGTATTATCCCCAGTTTCCCGGGGTTATTCCGGTCCTAAGGGTAGGTTATCCACGTGTTACTGAGCAGTTCGCTATGTTCACGAAGAACATTTAACTCGCATGGCTTAATCGAACCCCGATAGCAGTAGCCTCTGGCAGGATCAACCAGAATTGTTGATCACACACAAAGGAAATGATTCTTTTATCGGAATTTTTGGGTTTTGGTGTATTGTCCAATTAATTCCCGATAATGTATATATATACACTACCGATCAGAATTAACCGAACTGCCAATACTAACGTCGGACGAGAAAGTTCCATCTCGTCTCCATTTATGATTGTGCCAAGGTCGGAGAGCAACCCTTCACTTTCGGGACAATTCCCAAAATCCGGGTCGACGCCGGGAAATGACCTCGGCAAATAAGGTGGTGATAAATGAATGCAAATATTATATGAATATTTTGCATCAGTCCCCCGCATGCGATTTTTAATCACACACTGGACTACTCTATATACATTCAATGGTATATAAGGCTTTTCTTGCCTGTTAGATGCGATGTTTGCGCAATCTATATAATACCTGATATAGATGATTTCTCAGCAGGACAGGTATGGTAGCCAGCCCAATTGAGCGAACTCTCATAAAGTGGCATTGGTATATAACCATTGCGGTTATTATTGTTTTTCATCTTTTTTATAATGAAAACATTAGCTCGTTTTTTTATCTTTCCAGATAACCTGCAGAAGCTAAGAATATATCTTCTGGTTTACCAAAGAACTCGCCATTGGAGGGTAAACGCATGGTGAAGATCACCGTAAGAAAAACCAAGCGGGATTAGGCTTTAAATTGTAAAAGAAGGAATGAAATTATTACTGTTAATAATTGTCGGACAGCCTGTGCAGGGCAAGGCAAGGAGCGAAGCGACTGCCGAGTTGATTTCTGGCGATTATTTTTTCTTGTATACCTTTTTTCTATGACCAATCAGTGTTATCTCTATTCTTTTTGATGAGTCATTTATGTCTGCTATTACCCTGTAATCTCCGATTCGTAGTTTATAATCATTTCTCCCAACTAATCTTTCAAAAAAATGATGCGGTTCTGATTTGGTTGACATTATTTAGCCCCAAATCCGTTTTGCAAGTGTTTTATCCGATTTCCCTAAGAATTCAAGAGCCTCAGGATCGAAGAATACTTCATACATTCAGAAACCAAGCCTTTTTTTTGCTTCTTCTTCTGTAACGAGATTTCCCGCCTTTATTCTTTTTCTCGCGTTTTCTATTGCGGTAATAGCTTCTTTACTTAATTCGGGTTGAGTTTTCACATTTTTCACTATATAAATCATTTTCCGAATTAACTCGTCATAACTTTCTCTTTTATATTCTTTGAATTGATCAAGCTGGTGTTTAGTGTCTAACTTAATTTTAATTGTAGTTACGTCCATATACACCACAGTATACTTTAGTATACCAGAGAATATAAAGCATTCTATTACATAGCCAAAAACCAATTTCACATAACGGTTTGCGGATAAAAGAAGTTACTGAAGGTAATTTGGACGGAGCAAAGCGGAGCTGGGTATCTTATGTTCGACCTGGATGATTTTAACTGAAGTTTATCCGGGCACCTGCGGGCAGTTTCGTGTTATTGCCAATTATTTAATGGCTTTCAATATCTTTGCATATAATTCTGTTGAACACCGCCAGCCCCCACATCATCCCAGTCCTTCACCAACCGCTCCATCAGCTCCCCCAATCTTGAAGAGCTGGTTCAGTCCACAAAATCCTCATTGCGGAATAAACCTCTTCTTAACATCATCATGAGACACGATGCCCCCCTCTTCAGCAGCTTTCAGGGCGATTGCTAACTTCTTTTTAACATAAAACTCATACATGATGTCATCCCAGGTGACTTGGTTAGGCAACTTCTCGATGAGTCTCTTTGCTTCTTCTTTAGCAATGCTCATAACCAATTTTCACCCTGATTCATATATTGATTACATAAGGATTTAACTGTTTTGAATAGCTGAATTCCCAATCATATCTCAAACTCCAACCGCTCCACCAGCTACCCCACCCCCATACACAGCACCACAAAAGACTAAATATTTCTACCTCAAATACCATTACCAATTAAATTAACTATAAGGAGAGGAACAATTTGGAAAAAAGCATCACATATTTCGAAAATCCCGGGGAAATAAACACCATCGCTCTAATTGAAGCCGTCAAGACCCGCGCCCTTGAACTGGACATCAGGGAAGTGGTGATTGCCAGCACCACAGGAAAGACCGGAGCAGCTATGGCAGAGGCCCTGCAAGATACTGATATCAAAATAATCGTGGTCACCCACCAGTACGGAATCAATGAAGAAGGAAAATGGGACATGGAAAGCCAGTACGTCTCCCGTTTGAACGAAATGGACGTGGAGATAGTATCCCAGTCACATATGTTCTCAGGTGTAGAGAAGTCGCTGTCCAGAGACATAGGCGGGATAAGCCGGATAGAGATTGTAGCTGATGTACTACGCAAGCTCTTTGGTAAAGGTTTCAAGGTTGCCGTAGAAGTGGTGCTGATGGCAGCGGATTCCGGCGCACTGTCAATGGAAGGCGAGGTCATTGCCGTGGGCGGGACAGCCAACGGTGCAGATGTGGCCTGTGTGATCAAACCCGCACATTCCAATAACTTCTACGGCCTCCAGATAAGGGAAGTCATCTGCATGCCAAAGGAAAAATAAGGTTTATGTGCTGAAATTTCAAATATTAACCACAAACTCCTTAAATGCAGAAGAAACAATACATGATTTAAATTATCTTTACTGAGGTGTTAATAAACATATGAAAAAATGGAAAACAGACTGGGGACTGCAAAGCAGGATGTTCTTCACAATGTTTTTGCTTGGAGTAGTATACCTGTTCTTCCTGGCAGTTTTATCATACCAGGGTGCAGGCACAAAGGTCATGCTACTCTTTATTGGAGGATTCATGTTCCTCCAGTATTTCATGTCAGATAAGCTAGTCCTGTGGAGTATGGGGGCCAAGATCGTATCTGAAAGTGAACAACCAAAACTTCATGAAACGATCAGCCGGTTGTGTGCCATAGCAGATCTGCCAAAACCTAAAGTGGCTGTTGTTGACAGCCCTATGCCTAATGCTTTTGCAACAGGTCGGAGCCCGAAGAAGGCCGTAGTGGCTGTAACCACTGGTATAATGAATACATTGAACCAGGGCGAACTCGAAGCAGTGCTCGCCCATGAACTGAGCCATGTAAAGAACCGGGACGTCATGATAATGACCATTGCCGGCTTCCTCTCAACAGTGGCTTTCTTTCTTGTGCGGTATCTATTGTTCTTCGGAGGAGGGCAAAGAAGCAGGGAGTCGGGCGGCATTATGGGAGCATGGCTGGTATCGATCGTGGTCTGGATAGTAAGTCTCATACTTATCAGGACCCTTTCCAGATACCGTGAATTCTCGGCAGACAGAGGGGCGGCCCTGATCACGGGTGCACCTTCAAACCTGGCCTCTGCCCTTATGAAGATCAGCGGCGTCATGCCCAGGATACCAAAAGACGATCTGAGAAAGGTCGAGGGCATGAATGCCTTCTTCATAATCCCTGCACTGTCGGGCTCGTCTGTCATGAAACTGTTCTCAACCCATCCATCTGTTGAGAAACGTATTGCTGCACTTGAAAAATTAGAAAAAGAGCTGGAATTTTAATGGGATTCCTGGATGCTATACTGGGGAAGAGTAAACTTCCCAAAGCCAAGGTCGATAGACTCTTCGCCATTTCCACAGCCAGCATTACCCTGGATGTTAACCTGGGACTGAAACCTGTCGGGTCCGCAGGTATCTGTTTCAAAGCTATGGAATCATCCAGGTATGCAGCTGCACGATTGGAAATAGAAGAACTGCTCCAATATAGCTGCAAGGAAACAGGTACTGAGTACAAGGTGCAGAAGGATGAATTCAATTATTTATGGGTGATACTGAAAGACCCGGATTTTGAAGACCTGGTAACCAACATCCATCTTATTTCCCAGACCCTGATCGAGCATGGGTTCAGCGAACAGCTTTTATGCGCCATCTACCGATTCCAGGGCGAAGGCACAGTTTACTGGATATACAATTATAAGCAGGGGGGTTATTATCCATTCGTGCCGAAAACAGGCCACCAGAGGGATAACAAACTGGAATTCAGGCTCAGGTCAGTCATGGAAAGCGAACTTCCCATAGAAAAAAATGTGGAAAAATGGTACCCCCTCTGGGGAATACCAATATAATCCAGCTAATTAATCTTCGATCAGACCTTCCCCTTTGAATATCCCGGCAGCTTCTTCCAGGGTTAGGTCCGCAGGTGGTACAATGATGTCGGATTCCACGATCTCGGCATCATCTACGGGCTTGCCATTTTCTTTTATCATGGCAATAAGCTTACCCAGCTCTTTCTTGAAATCACTTTCATTTTCTTTGGCTACGTAATCCACTATCCGGTTGTCAATGACATTCAGTTCGTCAAGCAAGCGGCTGGATACCTGGAACTGCCCCTCGCCCATTATCCTGACGATCATTTGCCCACCTCATCTTTCAGGGACGCAAGCTCGGATTCAATATTGCTGGTGGCACTGATCATGGCAAGCTCCTTTTCGATATCGTCCTCTCCTCCGGTAAAATCTTCCAGTGTGCCAGCTTCCAGGAGTTCATCCAGTGCAGCCGAGCGTGCCTTCATGTCCTCTGTCTTCTCTTCAGCCCTCTGGACAGCCATGCCCACATCTGCCATCTCCTCGCTGATACCTGTTACCGATTCAGTGATCTTGACCTGCGCCTCTGCTGCAGAGTACTGGGCCTTGATGGTCTCCTTCTTGGTCCTGAATGACTCGACCTTGGCAGCCAGTCTTCTTTCAGTGGCCTGGAGCTTCTCCTGTTCTTTATTCAGGTCATCGATCTGCTGGTCAAGGGACTGCACCTGGGATATAAGCCCGTTCTTCCTCTCCAGTGCAAGGCGCGCCAGGTCTTCCCTGCCTGCCTTGACTGCATCCCGGGCCTGTCCGGTTAGCTTATCGATATTCAGGTTCAGTTTTCCCTTTTGCAGTTCAAGCCGTTTCTTGGAAGTGGTAACTTCGGCCACGCCTCTTTTTACATTCTGCAGCAATTCAAGCTGCTTCTGGTAAGAATAATCCAGGGTTTCCCTTGGATCTTCCATCTTGTCAACCAACTTGTTCATTTTTGATTTTACAACAGTTCCCATTCGATTCAATAAACCCATATTATATACTCCTTTCTTGTAGTGATATTCATTTTACATTCCAGTATTTAAATTACATTCCAATATTCAAATTTCATTTGCATTTAATCTGGAATAATCTATAATCTCTTTTTTGTTAATGGTTTAGAATCATATAAGTAATTACCATTTATCTTATTCACAAAATTTGACAATCTATATAAACTTCTCTAACAATCTAAGACCAAACTAATAATTTATAGGTGATATCAGTTGCGTGGAAAAATCTTCAAAAAGGATGTGCAAATGTTCGCACTTTTCGGGTTTATGCTTCTCCCGATCTTTTACCTGAGCTATGTTAACAAACTGGGGGGACAGTGGAACATAAACCCCATTGCACTATTCATACTAACAGCAGCCATGTTACTGCTGTCGTTCGTCGAAGTCCCCATCTATAATATCAGGACAAAGAAGCCAGAACTTTCAGATGAGAAAAAGGAACTACTTAGTGAGTTTTATTCGGTCCCGCTGGCAGATGAGATGGAAGGAGGGGATAAACTGGTATTTAATACATCCATAACCCTGAATTTGGGCGGTTTTATCCTGCCAGTCATCCTTGCAGCATATGTGGCCTTTAATAATCCGGGTTTTGCAGCCCTGGAAACAATGCTGATAATTATAATGGCCACCCATCTACTCTCAGAGATCAAAACCGGGGTAGGCATCGTTATACCCAATTATATAGGCCTCTTAACACTTCCGTTCGCCCTGATACTGGACCCGGAAAACGCTGCCACCGTGGTGCTGGTCGCTGGTGTGTTCGGCATCCTTATCGGAGTTATTACATCACTGTTCAACATTAACGAGAACACTGAAGGAAGCCCTTCCATAAACCTTGGGGGGGTGGGCAGTTTCAAAGCCGTCTATGTTACGGTGTTGATAGCCGCATTGCTGACCTACTTTCCGATGTAGTTAATACCTGATATAGCGGCCGCTTCACTATTGATCCGGCTGCGGCTCCATTTCATGATGTCCGGTTTTATATCCTGGTATAGCGGGCCGCTTCACCAAGTTCTTCCTCTATGCGGAGAAGCTGGTTGTATTTAGCAGTACGTTCGCTCCTTGCAGGTGCCCCAGTCTTAATAAGTTCGGCACCAAGTGCAACGGAAATATCAGCAATAGTACTATCTTCGGTTTCAGCAGACCTGTGACTTACCACAACATCATACCCGTTCCCCTCTGCTTTGGCTGCCGCCTCAAACGCCTCACTTAAACTCCCGATCTGGTTCACCTTAAGCAGTAATGCATTACATGCACCCATTTTGATACCCTGTTCTAATCGTTCTACATTGGTAACGAACAGGTCATCGCCTACGTTTATGACATCTGGCAGTTCCACACTAAGAGCGGCAAAATCATCAAAGGCTTCTTCGTGGAAACCATCCTCAATATAAATAATTGGATAAGTGTGGACCAGTTCAACATAATAATCCACCAGTTCACCACCGGTAAATTTCTCACCATCCACGTTATATTTCTTACCATCAAAGAACGATGTTGCAGCAGAGTCTATACCAATAGTGATATCGTCTTCTGTATAGCCTGCTTCTTCGATGGCCTCGGTAATTGCTTCCATTGCATCATTGGTTTGGTTGATCGGGGGGGCATACCCACCTTCATAACCTACATTGGTAGCACTATTGCCGTATTTTTGTTCCAGGACATCCCCCAGGACATGATAGGTCTCGGTAGCCCATCTCAAACCTTCCCTGAACGTTTCTGCCCCTTTTGGCTGTATCATGAACTCCTGGATGGATAGATCATTACCTGCATGCAGTCCCCCATTGAGGATGTTCAGGGTCGGGACCGGAAGTGTGAATGCGTTTATTCCTCCCAGGTATTGATATAATGGAATTCCGTATGAATCTGCTGCCGCCCGGGCCACAGCCAGGCTGACACCCAGGATGGCGTTGGCACCCAGACTTGACTTGTCATCAGTACCATCCAGTTCGATCATTATCTGGTCGATCTCACGCTGGCGTCGAACTTCCATTCCGACAACCTTCGGACCCAATTTAGTGTTAACATTATGTACAGCTGTTTTCACTCCCTTGCCCCTGTACCGATTATCTTTGTCCCGCAGTTCAAGTGCTTCATTTGAACCGGTAGATGCACCGCTGGGAACACTGGCACGTCCAAAACCTCTTGTCCGGGAGTCACTGGAGTATGTCTTTACCTCCACTTCTACAGTAGGATTGCCTCTGGAGTCAAGAATCTCTCTACCATATACATTTTCTATTACGAAATCCACGGGATATCACCAATAAGTAATTGTATTTATATGTATTAAAACATAGACATTTTTCATGCACAGGATAGCAAGAAAGTAGAAGTTGCCTGTGTAAACAATGTCAAACAAGCGAGAACAAGATCCTCCCCTCGGTCGGATTTTCTTGAGTACATCAAGTTATACTTGATATACTATAAAAAAAGAAATGGAGTCAGATGACCCCCTGTAAAAAAAGTTATTCTGTCTTCAGGCTTTCCAGTGCCGCCAGTGCCATCTGCCTGTATACCGATGCATCGGTGTTGTAATGCTCTTTTGCATGGGCTGCATCAGGATTATCGCTGTTCAGGGCCTTGACGCGCTCCAGTGTACGCTGTGCAGTTTCCACTACCCAGCGGTCCCTGGTTGGTGCATCCACAATATGTATGCTCTCGGGCCTGACCGATGTCAGGATCGTACCGTCCTCGGTCTGGAACGTACTGGGCTTGCCTACGACAGCAAGGTACTGGGGGGCTTCGATATTTGCCATGACCTGGGCTGCTTCGGGCTGGTACTGACCGGCGTAGATGAGGAAGGCACCTGTGGGGTCCACTACCCTGGCGCGCCAGTACTCGGATTCGTTGCCGATATCCTCTTTTTCTGTCAGCGTACCCACTATTAACATCCTGTTTACCTTGGCACCTGTGGGTGTAAGTAGATATTGCGGAGAGTACTGGTCATTGCTGTCCTTGAATGATAAGTTTGAATCCCTGAATTCCTGGGCAAAGATGCGGTATGCAACTTCTCTTGTATATTGTCCTGCCATGATTCACACCTCCATCTGTGCGATAGTTGTATCGATCTGGTCTGATTCGAGAGGCGGTAGTGGCGAAATATCCTCCACCAGTATATTCCTGTCAAGCTTCGGACCTTTCACTAAATAATACCTGCCAATTAGCTTTTCTTTGAACTT
>JAUVLO010000147.1 GCA_030600695.1 Methanosarcinales archaeon
AAACTTATTGTTGTGGTGCCTGAAAAGCTTGGTAGTGCATCTATTACCGAAATACTGAAGAAATACCTTGGTGTCATTCTGACTGCTGTCTTCGCATCAGGTTTTATTGAACTGCTAACAAGTAAATTTACTTTATCTAAAAGCATAATGCCAGATGGTAATGGCCAAAGAATTTTTGAAGAGGGGGCTTCATGGGATTCATCGGCGGAATTTATGGGCAATGTTTCGGGAGGGACAGAGGATACAATCATTGGTGTGATGAATGATTCGGCACAAAAGTCCTTATCAAATGCAACTGTACCGGCTGCTTCCAACATCCCTGATGCTGTACCTGAAGCGGCTGAAATGGTCACTGATATACCATCACACATACCTAGCATGTATGTTGAACCAGCCAGTCTGGAAAAGGGTGTATCAGCCCTTGATATGGATTTCACATCCCACCTGGGCTTGTGGTTCCTGATGGGGTGCCTGTTCATGATCGCGTTAGTAATGATCGTAGATTATTACCGGCAAAAAAAGGCAGTCAATAGGAAATGATCACTTTGATCATACCACTCTTTGATCATACCACTGAGTTACTTTTATTATTTAGCCGCACATATTTCCATTAGATTGGATTTATGAGATTGGACTTATGAGGATAGCATTAAAGATTGCATATATCGGCACTGGGTATCACGGATATCAGATACAGCCTAATGTGCCAACAATTGAAAAGGAACTTTTCAGAACTCTTGAAGAACTGGAGATCATTACTGACCCTAAAAGTGCCAGATATACCGGTTCCGGTCGGACCGATGCCGGAGTCCATGCCCTTGGACAGGTGATCGCTTTTAATACCGATAACCCGAAACTGGCAATACCCAGGGTAATTAACAGCAAACTGCCGCCGTCTATCTGGGTATGGTCAAGGGCTGAAGTACCTGATGATTTCGACCCCCGGCGGCATGCTGTGAGCCGGGAATATAAATATTTCATTTGTGGTGAATGTTTTAATATCCCACTCATGCGCAAAGCATCAAAGCTCTTAAGAGGTACCCACAACTTCGCTAATTTTGCCACACAGGATGGGGATAAGTCCACTGTGCGGACAGTTGAACGAATCGATATAAGGGTGGAAGGCAGGTTTATCTATCTTGATACTAAGGCTGATAGTTTCGTATGGCATATGGTCCGCAAGATTGTTACAGCTCTTCGTATGGTAGGGGACCAGACCAGGGAAGTTGAATGGCTTAAACGCATGCTCCATCCGGAAGAGTTCGAAGAGGGACTGGAACCGGCACCGGCATGTGGCTTATTATTGAAAAATGTGAACTATGACATGGACATTCCCTGGGAGGACGATTCCTATGCAAAAAAGGTTTCTGCAGAGAGGCTTCATAAACAGTTCATGTATTATGGTGTGATGGCAGAGATATTCAAAGAACTGAAAGATAATATGCAGCCACCTGAAGCCTGTGATTGAATTATGACCCTGATTGCTTTTGAACTCTCAGGCGAGCATCCTGATATACCAGTGGCTGAAGTTATTGGGGCCCTGGAATCCGAAGATATTGAATTTTCCATTCAATATCGATTTGACCAGGTACTTATTGTTGATATCTCAAATGCAAATACGAATGAAAACACAGATCAGGTATATCATGTTGATCTGGTGAGCAAACTTAGCAAACGGCTGGCCCTGACCTGGCATATTATCAATGTGCTGGGCATCTCGGATTCAACCTTACCTGATATCATGAACATGGTTGAGGATGTGGATTTTGATGAGCCTGCGTCCCTTACCTATAAAGTAAGGGCTAAGAAGATAAAGCGTAAAAGTCCCATTTCATCTGAGGATATTGAACGAAAGATCGGCGGGGTGCTTTACAATAAAGGATATCGTGCCGACCTTGTAGATCCCGATGTCCGGTATCGGGCAATACTGACTGATGGAAAATGTATCTTCGGTCGTGTGCTGGCATCTGTTGACCGTGGTTCATTTGAAGACCGCAAGCCACAGAACAAACCGTTCTTCTATCCCGGCGTCCTCATGCCCAGGCTGGCTCGCTCCCTGGTAAATATCGCTCGCTGTGGACCGGGCAGCATAATACTTGACCCGTACTGCGGCACTGGTGGGATACTGGTGGAGGCAGGGCTTATGGGTGCGGTTACGCTGGGTTGTGATGTACAGAGGAAGATACTACTGGGTGCCAGAATGAACCTTGATCTTTATGTGCCTGATCATTCTCTCATGTTCCAGGATGCAGGTAATATGGCACTGAAGGATAGCTGTATCGATTGTGTGGTGACTGACCCACCTTATGGCAGGTCTGCACTAATACAGGCCAGGTCCCTGGATATTCTTATGGAACGTTCTCTTAAGGAGATATTCAGGGTCCTGCGTCCCGGCGGCCGGGCAGTGGTGGTCTCTGAATGTCCTGTTGAGGAGTGGGCGGTATCTGCCAACTTTTCAGTGGTTGATGTGTATATACAGCGAGTGCACCGCAGTCTGACAAGGAGGATTACTGTGCTTGATAAACTTCAGTAGTTGAGTAAAAAGTTGCGACGGCACACCCAACCGCAGCAGAGCTATGGGGTATAGTTATTAAGATTAAAATAATGCTTTTTAAAATAAGAAGTAAGTGAGCATAGCAGCGATCCAGAGTTCCCAAGGGCTCTCGCACCTCAGTACAGTAAAGAACGTGGGAAGGCTTATCTGCTGTGTTCGGGATGGGTACAGGAGTTTCCCCTCCGCTATGGCCGCTACACTCACATGAATGCGAAGTACAAACTGAATATCGCCTGAAATGAGCCCCGAAGGACTCACATTCTGAACAATCCTACTTTATAGATCAGCAGGAGTGGCACGGACTGTTAGTGGCCGCGGACTAAACACCTCGTTGCCTTGGTGCGTACATCCCGACTCTATCAACCTCGTCTTTTACGAGTGTCCTTAATGTTGTCTCTTTTCAGGATGGGTTTCGGGCTTAGATGCTTTCAGCCCTTATCCCTTAGTGCGTAGCTGCTCGGCATTGCCCTGTCGGACAACCGATCGACCAGTGGCACCGTTGCATAGTTCCTCTCGTACTGAATGCAACTTTCCTTCAGACAACTAACACCTCTAGTAGATAGTAACCGACCTGTCTCACGACGGTCTAAACCCAGCTCACGATCTCCTTTAATAGGCGAACAACCTCACCCTTGGCCGCTGCTGCACGGCCAGGATGGAAAGAACCGACATCGAGGTAGCAAGCT
>JAUVLO010000052.1 GCA_030600695.1 Methanosarcinales archaeon
ACCTGCAATATCCCTATCTCTTTTTTCCTTTCATTTAATGATAAAAGCATTGTCAATATGATAAGGGAAGTACCCATTACTATTGCCAATATCACAATAGAAGAAGCTGAGACTATGAAAAAACCGTTCTGCTTTATTATATTATCTAGAAGCTCCCTGTTCGTACTTACCTGGTATTCAGGATATTGTTCCTGAAGATTATTTTTTACCTGTTCTGCCGTATTTACGTCATTTAGCCGCACGATGATCATTGATGCACTGTCATGATAATGGTTCCCGGTAATGAGCTGGAATTCGGGGAATGGGAAGATCACCATGGCATTGATACTGAAAGTGGAGAGCGAATCCGAGATACCAACCACTTTGAATTGCCTGTTCCTGGCATCTGATATGGTCTTGCCGGCAAAGATGGTATCACCAACCTCAACACCCAGAAGATGTGCTGCCCTGGAATCCACCAGCACTTCACTGGTGAATGGGCCGTCGTATGTGCCGCCATTATACAATGTGCTTGAGGAAATAGGTGCACCAGAAGATGTTGTTACCATATCACCACCTGTATCCACACCAAGCCCAAACAATGCTTCAGGGTCCTCTCCTTCTTTAAAGGCATATACAATTTCAGTAAGTAAGGGGGTTGATAGGCTAACCCTGGGATCTGCCTGTATCTGTGTCCTTATTTGGTGAACATCACTGATCATGGCCTGCGAGGATTGGATATACTGGGTCTTAAGGTCAACAGGCCGTCCTTTTATCCAGAGGTGCATGGAGCTATCTTTTAACACCTGTTCTCCTGTGTCCAATAATCCACTCCCCAGTGATGTAAGAATTACCAGGGAAATAATTGCCAGCGTGACGCCAATTATATTTAGCAGTGTCCTGAGCTTGTTCCTGAACAGGTTTTTAATTGCCAGCATTTACTTTCAAATGGTTTCTGACTGATAAAAAGGTAGTGATATATGATGAAAATACATTGGAAATTAAATATTATTAAATTTATCAAAAAGCTTTTATGTATTGTGCCTGAAACAAATATGTAACATTCAAATGTTATTTTGATTGAAGGAATTTAGAAATATCCAACAGTCATACCAATCAGCATTATCTTGGAATGTCTATCCAGCCAAATAAAAAAAATCACTAAGCTACATGGGAGATTTATATTTTGATACGTAGTATTTACTTGGCCAAACCATATATTATGGCCATCCTTCCATCCTTTTATAAAGAGATACACTCACCCCCACGGCTGGGTGCCTGCTACGCCCAAGGGCGTGCAGTCACTACCGGGAGATACGGAAAGGAACCGCAGATAAACGCGGATGAACGCAGATACGATTATTATTATAACATTATTAATATATTTCATCTGGAGCACCCCACCCGCACCCACAAAACCCACTTCCCGGAGGTGCCCACCTGACCACCATAACCGCCATCTTCCCCGCCTACAATGAGGAGATCAGCATAGGCTCTGCAGTCCTGCGCACCAGCCAGCATGCGGACCGGGTGCTGGTCATCGATGACGGCAGCAATCACCACCACCCGAGGCCGCCGTCTGTCGCAGTGTTTGGGTGAGGCGGACGCGCTGCTTCTCGATCACAGTGAGAGAGGGGGGGCAGCGGGTTGAGTGCAAGATAGGTGTTGTATCAATGAAAGAAGCACTCACCGCAAAGACATTGTTGCATTGACTTTGCGTACTTTGCGCCCTTTGCGGTGAGACACTTACGAATTCCAGCCCCTGTCCTTTCTTCGACTCTACTGTTGCCCTTCTCGCTTCCACTCTGCCTGGGTGCCCATCCCAATCTGCTTCCGCATGCCCCTGCGGTGTGGGGGCTGCCAGGCGCTATTGTGGTGTCTCGTGGATGCATGGGTATCCGGCGGTCCGGGGGTGCGGTGTGGATGTTGTGTCGGTTAGCTGCCGGTGGCTGTTAAAATATATTAATCATGAAATACTGCACCGCAAAGAACACAAAGGACGAGCCATGGCAGTAGAATCCTTTGCGGTGAGACACTTACGAATTCCAGCCCCTGTCCCTTCTTCGACTCTACTGCCGCCCTTCTCGCTTCCACTCTGCCTGGGTGCCCGTCCCGCTCTACTCCGCCCGCCCTTGTGGTGTGGGGGCTGGCAAGCGCTTTTATGGTGCCTCATGGATGTATGGGTATTCGGCGGTCCGGGGGTGCAAAGTAGATGTTATGTCGGTTAGCTGCCGGCAGCTGTTAAAATATATAATAAAAGAAATGCATGTGGCTGCCCCTTACCCCTACGCCTGCCACCACAGCCCGTCAGGGCGGCAGGTGGCAGCCAACCTTGTGGATTTGTGTGAACTTTCAACCGTAGAGGACGCGGAGTGCGCAGAGCGTTTTTAGCCTTCTCTGCGTACCTCTGCGAACTCAGCGGTTCGTATTGAACTGAACTGAATCCAGCCCCCGTCACCTCTTCGGCTCGTCCCGCTCTACTCCGCCCGCCTTTGTGATGTAGGGGCTGGCAACGGCCTCCGGCTAGTCAGCGAAGGGGAGACCGTAAGGCCTCCTCTTTACTCTACCTACTATTACTGCGATGGAATCCGGTTCAAACAATTTTTCCAGCATAAGTTCCTTATCTACCTGATATATTCAACATTGGTCCTGACCGAACGGTAGAGTTTCATAAAGTCATGTACCTGGGTGGGCAGTTCAGTGGACACGGGCAGTCCCAGTCCGGCCGCTTCTGCCGCAGATATGGGCTGTGAATGTATCATCTCGCCCCCTACCAGTTTATCGATCACTGTGGTAAGTTTCTCTTCATCTGTGATTTTATCGGCCAGCAGTTCCCTGGCAATACTGCGCATGAAGTCCATGGCCTTTCGGGATACGTCGCTGATAATAAGGGTGGTATCGTCGGCATCCATATCTTTCTTTTCTGCCACATGGATCCATGATGGGGCAGGGAACACACCTCTTAACAGATCTCCGATCTGGGGGTCGATGGGACCCAGGGATGCATCCTTATCCATAATGATCTCATCGGCGGCCAGTGCAATGATGGTGCCGCCTGACATGGAATAATGAGGGATCATGACCCTTGTTTTACTTTTATGACCTTTTAGGGCTCTTGCTATCTGTATGGATGCATGCAGCTGTCCTCCTGGTGTGTGCAGTATCAGGTCAATGGGTGAATCCCCGGCAGCCCTGATACCCCGCAATACCTCTTCTGCATCTTCTATGTCAATGTATTGATAGACAGGTACGCCGAATACTGAAATGGCTTCCTTCCTGTGTATCATTGCCATGACCCTGGTACCCCATTCCCGTTCCATTTGGCGTATATGGGATAATCGGCGGCGGCGGATGTTCCTGAATTTGTACTGCGGCATGAAAATGGCGATGCTTATCCACAGCACTCCCAGTATTAGCAACAAGTTGAACAGATCGAATTGATATCCTCCAATGTCCATAATTACCCCAATAGTCATTGGTTTAAATGTACTTAAAAAGTATTGTATCAGGCCGTGATTACCTCACATCCATCCTCTTTGACTATGATGGTATGCCCGGCCCAGGCCACTGCATATCCGTCTTTCTCGATAAGTACAGGATGGCACAGTTCCAAAATCCAGTGATTTCAAAATTATATTCGACGCAGATGCAACCTTAAATCAGCGTCTTGAAAATAACTGGAAAATGGGACAGTGTTTATAAGTATAAGTATAGATATAAAATATAGACGAATATGGTGATGAGAATGCAAGTTGTTAAAGCGAGGGTTAATCTGCCCGGTTCTTTTCTGGCAGCGACAAAAACCAGTGAAAATGAGCTGGACCTGTTCATAAGGCGTTCACTGGCAGTGGAGCTTTATAGAGAGAAAAAGCTGTCGCTGGGAAAAGCAGCAGAAGTCGCGGGCGTAAGGAATAAGTGGGAGATATTGATGTTGCTGAATGAAAGGGGAGTGCCAGTGGATTATACTGCTGAAGATGCGAAAAAGGATTTGAAGACATTAAAAGAAGTTCTGGGCAGATGATTCCCGAAAAGAACAATCTCCACCCTATATCTTGTCCTTCACTCCATCAACAACCTTCTCGAACAGCCCCTTTTCATACTCCTTTGCAGGCTTCTCCCCACTAAGCCTGGCAAACTCCCGCAAAACCCCCTTCTGCTTCTGGGATAACTTTTTAGGCACTTTCACATTCATCCTCACATGCAGGTCCCCCTGCCCGTGCCCGTGAATATATGGCATACCCTTATTCCTCACCCTGAAAGTAGCCCCAGTCTGTGTCCCGGCAGGAACCTTTAGCTTCACCTTCCCATCCACAGTAGACACTGTAATCTCATCACCCAAAGCAGCCTGGGTAAAACTGATATCATTCTCCACCAGTATATCATTCCCCACACGCTTAAAAGTCCTATGCGGCTTCACGTAAATATCAACAAAAAGGTCACCAGGCGGCCCGCCAGCAGTTCCATGCTCACCTTCACCACCCACCCTCATCCTCGAATTACTTTCAATACCGGCAGGCACTTTGATCTTGATCTTCCGCTTCTTCTGTACCCTGCCGCTGCCGTGACATTCAGTACATGGAACATCGACCACCTTACCCCTGCCCCTGCATGTGGGACAGGTACTTGTGGTCATGAACTGTCCGAAAGGTGTATTCTGTGCACGGGTGGTCTGGCCGCTCCCCCTGCATGTACCGCAGGTCTTGGGTTCAGTACCCGGTTTTGCACCGCTCCCTTTGCATACGGTACAGTTCTCTGTTCTAGGTATACTGATCTCCTGCTCCAGTCCGTGGTACGCATCCTCAAAGGATATGGTCATACTATATCTAAGGTCAGACCCCCTCTGGGGACCACCGCGCCTGCGACCCCTGCCGCCAAAAACAATGTCAAAGATACTATCCCCAAAACCACCGCCGCCGCCACCGCCACCGTAACCCCTGAACAGGTCCCCAAAGTCCACATTCCTGAAGATATCCTCCTGGCTCCAGCGCCCATCAACTCCGGCATGCCCGAACTGGTCGTACTTGCTGCGCTTTTCCTGGTCGCTAAGCACTGCATAGGCTTCGCTGATCTCCTTGAACTTCTCCTCAGCACCAGCCTCTTTATTGCGGTCAGGATGGTACTTTAATGCCAGTTTCCTGTAGGCTTTTTTCAGTTCATCTTCTTTGACGTCCTTATTGACGCCCAGTATCTCATAGTAATCGCGCTTATCAGCCATTATTCAGTGTAATTAATAAAAAAAAGGTTGAGGAGAGAAATCATTTCTCCTTTTCCTCGTCCACTACTTCATATTCGGCATCCACTACATTTTCGTCAGCAGCTTCACCGGTCTCGGCTTCAGTCCCGGCTTCGGCCCCCGCTTCACCAGCCGCCTGCTGTTCCCGGGCAGCCTGTTCATATATCATGGTGCTGATGGCCTGCATCTCCTTGGTCAGTTCGTCAACGGCTGACTGTAGCTGGTCCTTATCATCCGTACCAATAGCTTCCCTGGTCTTCTCGATCTTTTCGGTAATGGACTTGCGCTGGTCTTCAGTGACCTTATCACCAAGATCGGACAGGGCTTTTTCCGTAGTATATACCAGTGTATCGGCCTGGTTCTTAAGCTCGATAAGTTCCTTTGCTTTTCTATCAGCCTCTTCGTAATTCTCTGCTTCATCCATCTTGGCCTTTATCTCGTCCTCTGAAAGTTTATGCGGAGCCGTGATTGTGATCTTCTGCTCCTTATTGGTACCAAGGTCCTTAGCTGTTACATGAATGATGCCGTTGGCATCGATATCAAAGGTCACTTCGATCTGGGGAATACCTCTTGGTGCAGGTGGAATACCAACCAGCGTGAACTGTCCCAGTGTGGTGTTATCGTGGGCCATGGCACGCTCGCCCTGGAGCACATGGATGTCCACAGACGTCTGGTTGTCCGCGGCCGTGCTGAAAATCTGGCTCTTCTTGGTCGGTATTGTAGTATTGCGCTCGATTAGCTTTGTGGACACACTACCAAGGGTCTCGATACCCAGGGACAAAGGCGTAACATCCAGCAGCAGCACATCCTTGACCTCGCCTTCCAGCACACCAGCCTGGATAGCAGCACCCATAGCCACGCATTCCATCGGGTCCACGCCCCGCTCGGCTTCCTTACCTACAATATCCTTTACGAACTTCTGTACCACAGGCATCCTCGTAGGCCCGCCTACCAAAATAATAGTAGCAATATCAGATGTGCTTAATCCGGCATCCTTAATTGCATGTTCCATAGGCTGGCGGGTCTTTACAATAACTGGCATGACCAGTTCTTCCATTTTGGATCTGGTAAGTGTCATCTCCAGGTGTTTGGGACCTGCCTGGTTGGCAGTAATAAAGGGTAGGTTGATCGACGTCTGCATTGTGGTGGAAAGCTCTATCTTTGCCTTCTCCGCAGCTTCCCGCAGACGCTGGTTTGCGGTCTTGTCAGACCTGAGATCAATTCCCTCCTTGTTCAGGAAATCTTCGGCAATATAGTCGATCAGCAAATTGTCCATATCAGTACCACCAAGCAGTGTATCTCCTGATGTGGATTTGACCTCAAATACACCTTCCCCGACTTCCATGAGGCTAACATCCAGTGTACCGCCGCCGAAATCATATACCAGTATCATCTGGTCTGATTTTTTATCCAGGCCATATGCCAGTGATGCGGCGGTAGGTTCGTTGATTATCCGTACCACTTCAAGACCTGCGATCTCTCCCGCATCCTTGGTCGCCTGCCTCTGGTTATCGTTAAAATATGCAGGGACGGTAATGACAGCTTTTTCTACCGTATCACCCAGGAAAGCTTCAGCATCCTGTTTTATTTTCTGCAGGATAAAAGCAGATATATCCTGTGGACTGAACTCCTTATCCTTGATCTTAACCTTTTCTCCGGTTCCCATCTTTCGCTTGATTGCCATTACAGTACCTTCGGGATTTGTAACGGCCTGTCTTCGTGCCGGTTCACCTACCAGTCTCTGCCCATCTTCAGTAAAAGCCACAACAGACGGGAATGCCTTTCCAGCTACACTTGCTCCCTCGGCACTGGGAATTATTGTCGGCCTGCCTCCAATAAGTGCAGCAGCCGCAGAATTGCTTGTTCCCAGGTCAATTCCAATTATCTTTGCCATTCCATTCACCTCATCTTACTATAATAATTCATAAACTTGTATTATTCGCTATTCTCATTATTATTTTCATTTACCGATACCCTAACCTTGGAATACCGTATCACCTTATCCTTTATCATGTATCCCTGCTGGAATTCCTCGATCACTGTATTGTAAGGGGATTCATCGGTTGGGGTCATCATCATTGCTTCATGGTAATGGGGGTCGAACTTTTTACCCACAGCTTCTATGGGTCTAAGACCCCTGGACCCGAGAATATCCTTTAACTGGGTGCTGACCATCTCCATTCCTTTGACAATGGAATCAATGTCATCAGATCCTTTTGCACTTTCCACACCCCGTTCAAGGTTTTCCATTATGTCAATTAACTCTGATACCAGTTCTGCGCTGGCATATTCAATAAGTTCTTTCTTTTCCCTGTCCACTCTCTTTTTGTAATTATCGAACTCTGCCTGAAGGCGCTGCAAATGGTCCAGGTACTCTGACACTAATCTGCCAGATTCTTCCAGTGCACTAATAGGTTCTTCCACTGTTATTTCTTCAGTATCGACCATTTGCTCATCAGAATCTTCAACAGTGTCATTCGATGATAGGTCTGGCTCGACGTCCTTATTCTTCCCCATATCAAACCTCTATGTAATACAGTGTTGATCCTTCCGCATTATTGCCTGTCTGATCTAATAATCATCTTCAATATCAGGACTAATAATTTTCTCCAATATCAGGAGCCTCAATACCATCATAGCTGTCTACCCTGTGTTCGGGTTTCACATCCATCAGGCCGGTATATTTGGATGCGAACACATCATCTACCCTCAGGATCATTGCAACAGCATCGGTCGCTGATTTAATAGACTGGATCTTGACCTTTAACGGCTCGACCACACTGGTATCCTTCATATCCATGACTTTACCGGTCAGCACGTTCAGGCCGACGGTATTGTTACCATTCTTATGTTCGGCCCTTAATTTTACCAGGATATCTACAGAGTCAAGACCTGAATTTTCTGAAAGGCTCCTTGGCAGACCTTCCATTGCATCGGCAAATGCAACTACGGCCAGCTGCTCACGTCCGCTTAATGAGGAGGCATATTCCCTGAGCTGCAGTGCAACCTCAATTTCAGGTGCACCGCCACCGAACATGATCTTGTCTTCGTTTAAGACCACCTTTACTACATTCAGTGCATCATCCAGCGCCCTGTCAACCTCATCTGTGATAAAATCAGCACCACTGTGGACTAATATAGTCACAGCTTTGGGATTATCGCATCCCTCGAAATAGATCATCTTGTAATTGCCAATTCCTCTCTCTTCGACCAGTTCGGCATAACCCAGGTCTTCAGGGGATACATCCATGGCATTGGACCGGATCACAGCACTGGTGGCACGAACGATCTTTTTCAGTTCATCCTCTTTGACCCGCCTGATGGCAAGGATGTTATTCTTGGCAAGGTAATGCAGGGATATATCATCTATCCCTTTCTCAGTGACCACTACATTGGCCCCGCTGGCTATCAGGCTGTCCACCTGTTCTTTTACGGTCTGGTATTCGTCACTGTATGCTTCGTCCAGTTCATCAGGGGTTGATATCTTGATCTTGGCACTCATTGAAGTTTTTTGTACCTCTACACCCACATCCAGAATTGCAATTTTTGCATCTTTAATACTTTTTGGCATATTCTTGTGGGCCCTGGCTTTATCGATTACCATACCCTTGAGAAGATGTGTATCCTTGATGGAACCCCCTCTCTGGTGGATGATCTGGATATTGTGCTGGATATCTACCTCTTTATCATCTGCAATGGACTGGATGGCTTTCACTGTCAGATCTGCCAGGTCGTCCAGTGCCATCTCGCTGCCCTTGCCTGAAAGTGCAGTGAGTGCAACCTTTCTGAGTGTGTCGGTATCTTCAGCTGTAATCCCGACCGCATTGGATTTTAGGATTTCCTGTGCCTTTTCAGCTGCAATCCTGAAACCCTTGATGATAACTGTGGGATGGACATCAAGTTCGATCAGTTTTTCAGCCTGGCCCAGCAGTTCTCCTGCAAGGACCACGGCACTGGTGGTACCATCTCCCACTTCCTTTTCCTGGGTCTTTGATATCTCTACCATCATCATAGCTGCAGGGTGCTGGATATCAATATCCTGCAAAATAGCTGCGCCATCGTTGGTAATTGTTATATCACCCACACCATTGACCAGCATCTTATCCATGCCTTTGGGTCCCAATGTGGTTTTCACAGCATTTGCAATTGTCCTTGCTGCCATGATATTTGATGACTGTGCGTCCCGGCCTGTCGTCCTGCTTTTTTCCGGGTCAATAATAATTATAGGCTGACCGCCTAATCCTGCCATTGATCTTCTTCCTCCGGTAATTGTTATCCATGTAATATTAATAATATAATTAGAGCACTTGTAACTGTTTGTACTTCTATATAATAATTATGGCTTCGACCAGTATCTCTGAACGACTCTATGACTTTCTTTGGTTTTATATAGTACTCGCCTCTGATCATTTTTCCATCGGCTTCAGTCGAAGACAACTAAAAATCAGTCTAATCCCAATCCATTCCGGGGGTAAAGGATTTCACTCCTCTGAGAATAACTGTTGAAGAACTGTTGATGCGGATTATCCGGGAATTGATATCCACATGGGAATTGATACCCACATGGGAATTGATATCCACATTCAAATCCAGGCATTTTGAACTGGATACAGTCTACGGACCGGAGGACCACTTGTTGTTGATCATCCTCCTGACCCGTAGTTGCTCATCCTCCTGATACGATCCTCAGGATATCAATTTGACAGGAATCCACAACATCATCTATAGGTACTGGCCTGCCTTCGACCATCACCACAACAGTCTCAGGGTTGATCCCCAGTTCTGCAAGGATATCACTATACGTACTTCCTTCTTCTACTTCAATTGTTTTTTCAGGGACGTCTCCGGCAAGTATCTTTATCCTTACCTGCACCAGGAACTACTCCTCTTCGGGTAATTTTGCGATTTCCCCTTCTGACCCTGTCAAAGACTCAAGATTGTCCTTAATCAATTTTTTTTCGAGAATCTGCTGTTTCTTTTCACCTTTACGTTCCAAGTCTCTTTTTTTAAATTTTGACATACAGGTCACCTCAGATACCAATTTAATTTAATATTTAATAACCTTGCTGTATGGCATCATCCCTTATCTCATCAAACACCAAGTCAGCCCAGTCCCGCTCCCCGAGCACAATCTCAAACTCAACAGGTGTAAGCACAGGCGCATTGAACCGTCCCCCCTCATCTATGGCAATGCGCGGACATGCCGTATTTACAAAAGCATCCACCTTGAACTGCAACAAAGCATCGGGAGTGATATTGTCAAGTGAAATTATGATATGTTCCTTGCCATGCTTTTTAGCAAGTCCAGCCAGCCGCCGTGCCAGTCCCATCCTCTCCTGCCCGATCTTGGTTGATACGATCATGCCAAAGGAAGTGGCATCAAGACACTTGGCGATCACCCCACCCCTCTGTCTTAGTATCCTTTCAGGGTCCACCCACTCAACAGTGTTCAACATGGGGTCGGCCGCCAGTACTTTGCTCCCGGTTGCCACAGCCACGCCCAATGGATGGAACTTCCCGCTCCCGATATACAAGTAATTGTCGCATTTGACCTCGGCAGCCGAAAAGTTACAGCCCAGCAACTGTCCCGGATATTTGATCCGCGAATCACCGGTACCTACCACACACGACATGCCACTTGATCCCAGGATATTCCTGGCCTTGTCCAGTTGATGGACATGCTGGACAGTGGTCACAAGACCCACTGTACCTGCATCCAGTTCAACGGCTGCCTTTTCAACCACATGCCCGATATCCACCCTGGCAGGTGTTTCCATGAAAATTACATTATCCAGCCCGTCCACCAGTTCGGAATGGCCGAAGTGGAACAGGATATCTACAGAACGTTTAAGTACCATATCGATATCACAAGCCCCGAAACATGGGTTGCCGGACACCAAAACAAGTGCCCCTGTCTTATCTTCCAGTTCCCTTGCTATGGAAAATGCCTGCCTCTTAAATCCTTCCGGGAACTGGAGACCCACGGTCTTTGCTTCTGACCGGTTGATCAGGTCAACTACCCTGTCCAGGTCAAAGTCAAAGATATCAAGAAAGGATGAATTGTTCATGGCTGCGCTGAATATATTATCCTAATATCTCCACACCCTCGGGACCAACATCGACCCTTACCAGGGTCTTCACAGGCAAACCCGCCTGCCTGAGCTGCTTTGCGCCATCTCCCCGCTCGATGACTACGACGGTATCCACGATAATTCCACCCGCAATCCCCACAGCCTGCCAAACGGCTTCCAGCGTCCCGCCTGTGCTGACCACATCATCGACTATGATCAAACGATCACCTGCGGATATCCCGTTCAGGTACAGTTCGCCTTTAGAATAGCCGGTCGCCTGGTGTATCTTCACCTCATTCGGAAGCTCGTACGGACGTTTTCTGACTATGGACATGGGTTTACCTGTCCTGAGGGCCAGGGCTGTTCCGATATGGATGCCCATAGCCTCGATGGTAAGTATCTTATCAAAGCCTGGTTCGGCAACAGCCATTATTCTGTCAGTCACTTCATTCAGCAGGGCAGGTTCCAGATACGGAACTCCATCGGTAATGGGATGTATGAAATAATTATACTCGCCGCGGTTCACAATAGGAGCGGCTTTCAGGGATTTTTCCAGTAGGTCTGGCATGTATCATTAATATCACTGAATCCCACTTGTATCTATCGCTTATTGACTGGAAGACAGGATATGTGCAACAAGTACCATATTTAAATGTGGACTGAGCTAATGGTAATAGCACAATATTACAGGTGAGAAACTGACGAAGATGGGGTATAGGGCATTTTCCTTTTTTTGGAGGGTATGTTCGAAGATCTTTCCAGCAACAAATGTCATAAATTAAATAATCGTAATATCCATTCTTAAATTATATGCTGGTCATCAGAAATTGTACATAGATATTTGATCTTATTTGTTACTAAACCAGTATGCCTCGAAAGTGTTAAGTAAAGTATTTAGTCTTATTTTATTGTGGTGACTTAAAATTCTGTCATCCAGGTGAATTTTGACAACATCTGGAAAAATAGTGTATTAATCACATCTTGTCAGTGGGTTGTCAATTTACCGTCAATTTACCAGATCCAATTTGACTGTGATAATTATGAGTTCAATACAGATATACAAACCAACTAGTGTCAAGTCAAGCATATAATGTCGTAAACTATATAATGTATGTTCTTCATAATCAACTTGAGGGGATTGAATATGAAAAAATACATTGTAACACTTACTAAAGATGAGCGCGAAACTCTTAGAACACTTACTTCAAAGGGAAAACACAAATCA
>JAUVLO010000137.1 GCA_030600695.1 Methanosarcinales archaeon
GTGATACTGCGATTTATAGGGCTGGCCGACATCTCGGGAATGGACACACTGGCGAAAGAGTTGGAAGGGGAACGGATGTACTTACCCCGTGACTGGCGGGTACAATTTGTGGATTATGAGATGGTATTTATTGAGTGTATAGAGTAGAGGGAAATAATCATAGGAATATTTCCCTGTTAGTTGAACATATGGTCTATTAGTTGAATATGTGGCCTGTTGATCTTCCAGTCAATATCATTCCACTGTCAGCCACATCCAAAGCGGTATAAACCTGATGCTCTTTCCTTTATGCTCCTCCACTGAATCGTAATCCCCGGTAATAACAAGCAGGTCATCACATTCCAGCTGGTCACTTGCCTTAACCAGGGCCCTGACCTCCCGCTTCATTACATCCGCATCCTCAACATCCCTGCATACCTGTATCAACTGCTCAACCCTGCCCCCGGTCTGCACTACAAAATCAACCTCTTCTTGCTGCGGGTTCTTCCAGTAGAAAATATCTGTCAACGCCCTCCTGCGCCGCTCAAGCTCCAGGAATACCACATTTTCCATCTTCCTGCCATAATCCCTGGAGATCTCTGTCAGTCTGGCAAACCCCACATCGCATAAATATACCTTGTGGATGGACAAATCCCTTTTCCTGATAGAATAATCGAACCTGGGCACAAGAAACACGAACACCGAATCCTCAAGCATGGACAGGTATGAGTACAGGGTATTCTTGCTTGCCTTGATCCCCTTAGACTTCAGGGTCAGGTACTGCT
Organism: Methanosarcinales archaeon; assembly: GCA_030600695.1. Lineage (GTDB taxonomy): Archaea > Halobacteriota > Methanosarcinia > Methanosarcinales > Methanocomedenaceae > Methanocomedens_A. The sequence goes on from JAUVLO010000137.1 coordinate 765, forward strand.
TATGCACGCTGAATTCTTTGGAGTATGAAACTGTCAGGGACTTAACAAGCCACTTGATCAACTGTGTGTTTTTTATCTTATATCGCTCAACAACGTCCCTGTACACCACCAGGTTGAAATATTCATTTAATATCCTGAGCCTGGTTTCAGGATTCTCTTCCAGTATGATCTCTGGGAAGCCGCCGAATTCCAAGTACTGGTCCAGCAGTCCTTTCAGCAGCGATTTTTCCTTTGAACCCAATCTATTCGGGTCAAAACCCGGATGTTTAATTTCCAGGAATTCCTTAAAAGAGAAGGGCAGCAGGAGATAGGACAGCGTCCTGCCGCGAAGGGACGTGGATATCTCCCGACTCAATAACCGGGAACTGGAACCGGTAAGATATATTTCAAAACCTTCATCATGTAGTGCGCGTACTGCAATCTCCCAGTTATCTATCATCTGTGGTTCGTCAAAGAAAATAATGCACTTTTTACTTATTGAAGCCGGATACAGCTGCCAGTGTATTTTTATGATATCCCTGATTTCCTTGAAACGCACATCCACAAGTCTCGGGTCTTCAAAGTTAAGGTACAAGATGCGTTCTTTTTCAACCCCGGATGCCATCAGTTCACCAATCTTTTTGAACAGGAACGAGGTTTTCCCTGCCCGCCTCGGACCGATAATGGATTTGATCTTATTGCTTTTGTTTACTTCCAGTTCTCTTTCTGCCAATTCGGGTAGTGCTCTTTTCTGGAAGTCCAGCAAATATTCCTGTATCTCTAAATGGTCCATGATCAATTAAGAGGGAAATAAATATATAAATATTTCCCTGTTAGTTGAACTCCTTCCATAAAATATAGGTAAATTCTTACTTCATAAACTCCAATACCTCACCCATGCAGCTCACAGAAAGATTCTTCACAGGCAAGGGAGACATCAAAGCCGACACCGTCCTCGAACACTGCAGAATAATCAATGTCAACACTAAAGAAATCCTAAACGCTGACATCGCCATCCAATCAGGTTACATCGTCGGTATCGGTGACGTATCAGGCCTGGGAGATGCAAGTACAAGGATCATCGACGTAAACCACCGCTATGTATCTCCTGGCCTGCTGGATGGGCATGTCCATTTCGAATCCAGCATGGTCACCCTGTCCAGATTCGCAGGAAAAGCACTGGAGCACGGCACTACAGGCATTGTTATCGACCCGCATGAGATAGCAAATGTACTGGGCAGGCAGGGCATCGAACTGGTTATGGAAGAGGCGAAGAGCCTAGCGTTGAATATCTTTATTTCCGTATCCTCATGCGTGCCTGCCACGCCTTTTGAGACGTCGGGGGCCTCCATTGACGCTGCCGATGTGCGCTCACTGATCGGGAATGAGATGGTAGTGGGACTGGGTGAGGTAATGGATTTCCCTGCCGTATTGAACGGCGATGCCGGCAAGCTGGCCATGATACAGGCGGCCCGGGAGCGCAGGCTCGTGGTAGACGGGCATGCGCCAGGCTTAAGGGGGGTTGACCTGTGGGGTTATATGGCAGCAGGTATTTCCAGTGACCACGAATCCCTCACCTATGAGGAGGCGCTGGATAAACTGCGCATGGGAATGAAGCTAATGCTAAGGGAAGGTTCGGCAGCAAAGTCTCTTGAGAATTTCCTGCCACGTTTGCTGGAGGAAGGCGTATCCCTGGAGAACGTGTTCTTTGTTACCGATGACAAACATCCTGAGGATTTGCTGGCAGGCTACATGGATGCCATTGTGAGAAAAGCTATTTCCCTCGGCCTGGACCCCCTAGATGCAATATCCATGTGTACCATAAACACGGCCCGGCATTACCGTATCGACCACCTGGTGGGTTCCATTAGCATAGGCCGACGGGCTGACCTTGTCATCCTTGACGACCTGAAAGGATTCAGTATACATTCGGTGATCGCGGGCGGTGCTCGTATTGTCCCAATTGATGCACAGACACCTGTTTTCAATTACCCGGATTATGTGTTTGATACGATCAGGTACAGGGAGATAAAGCCACAAGACCTGCAGATAATTTATGCACCTAATAGCAGCGTATCAGTAAATGTCATCAAGGTGTTTCCTGACCGGATATTTACTGAGAAGGACAATGCAGAACTTGTTATTGACGAGTCAGGCATCCTGCTGCCTGATGCAAAGAGGGATATCCTCAGTACAGCCGTTATCGAGCGCCATGGTAAGAATGGTAACATCGGATTGGGTTTTGTCAGTGGGTTTGGCCTGAAGTCGGGTGCTTTTGCGCAGAGCATCGGGCATGACAGCCATAACGTGGTTGTGACCGGAACCGACCATGCCGACATGGCACTGGCAGCAAATGCTATCAAGGAGATGAAGGGTGGCATTGTGCTGGTGCAGGAGGAAGAGGTGCTGGACAGCCTGCCGCTGCCCTTTGCCGGATTGTTGAGCCCGGACCCCGTGGAAGAGGTGGCACTGAAGCTTGAGGGACTGCATGGAACAATTAGGGAAATGGGATGCACGCTGCCTGCGCCATTTATTACACACTCCTTTATTGCACTGCCTGTGATACCTGAGATGCGGCTGACCGATATGGGGCTGTTCGATGTAGAAAAGTTTGAGATGATCGATGTTGTGTCTGGTAATGCAATAAGCTGAAAACTCTTCACGAGAGCTTATTATACAGCAGAAGCGGTAGGATGTATGGAGGCTGTCCAACAATTACTATCAGTAGCAAACCTCTTGCTTATTTTTCGATTTAAAGCTCCAATCCATATCCACTTCAAAAAGCATGGTATTTTGACTGGATTTACAGGATGTTGACGTTGCGGTATATCCTGTCGATCCTGTCAATCCTGTCTAATAATCTTTAAATCACCCTTAGATTTGAGAGACTTTTTATTATTTTCTGGGATGATTCTGAAAACCGCAGAGAGCGCTGAGGCACGCAGAGAAAAACAACATATCTCTGCGCCTCTCTGCGTCCTCTGCGGTGAATCTTTTTTACCGCGATCCATTTATCCAGAATAAATTAAAAAGTCACTGATTGATAGTGAGTGAATATTCAATCAGCAGTGAGTGGATATTACTCCGTTTTAGCCTGCCTGGCTACACAGAACCTGCAAAGTGCTTCATCATTATCTTTCTGCTTATCCTTCACAGGACAGTAATAATGGTCCCCGATCTTTTCCACAAAAAACCCGCCCGGAAAAGGCGTACCTTCAGGATGGGCCGGTGTTTGGGCTATGAAGATATTGTAAAGAGCACAT
>JAUVLO010000113.1 GCA_030600695.1 Methanosarcinales archaeon
CACAATATAATATCCAAATGCGAGTTACCAAGCGAAGCCTGAAGGGCAGGGAAGGCCAGATAGCCCTTACACCCGAGAACCTGGATGACCTGTGGCACCTGAAATATATCATTGAGCCAGGCGACCTTGTATTTGCACTGACCAAGCGGCGGATGGAAGGTGCTACCGATAAACTGCGGCCCGAAAAGATGGAGAAAAAGCCCATGCGCCTGGGGGTGCGCATAAATAAGATCGAGTTTCATAAATTCGCCAACCGGCTGAGGCTGCACGGCCTCATCGAGAGCGGGCAGGATACTGGTGCTTACCATACCCTGAATATCGAGGAAGGGACCAACCTGTCTGTCATCAAGACCTGGAAGAGCGACCAGCTCCAGCGCATCAAGGAAGCAGAAGCGGCTGCACGGCGGCCCAGGGTGGTCATACTGACCATAGAGGAGGGCGAGGCATCTATCGGGTTGGTGCGCCAGTTCGGTGTGGAGGATTATTCGAATGTCAAGATGGGGTCGGGCAAAGGTGAATCGAGCAGCCGGGAAGAGTTCTTCTCACAAGTGACGGCACAACTGGGCCAGGGGGCAGGCGGGTCCGAAGCAGTGATAGTGGCCGGGCCCGGGTTCACTAAAGATGATTACATGAAGTTCCTGAAGGAGAAGAAACCTGAACTTGCCGGGCGTGCCAGAACAGAGGATACTATTACTATAGGGGTTTCAGGTTACCAGGAAGTGCTTCGCAGGGGAGCCGTGGACAGGATAGTTGAGGAATCACGCCTGTCCAGGGAAGCTACTCTATTAGAAGAACTGATGGCCAGGATAGCTACCGATGGGGCGGCAGTGTACGGCTGGGATGAAGTGCACAGGGCCAGGGATATGGGTGCCATCGAGACCCTGCTTATTGCTGATGAACTGCTAAGGGAAGGACGTGAGAAAGGTGAGAACATTGATGCGTTCCTGCTGAACATAGAACACAGCCGGGGTGAAGTGGTCGTGTTCAGTACCGAGTTCGAGCCCGGTCACAGGCTGCACGGTCTTGGCGGGATTGCTGCACTGTTGAGGTTCAAGTTGGAGTACTGACCATGCCAGAGCCTGAAAAAGCCGTAACAGATATCAGGTATCTTTTAGACAGGGGTTATCCCAGGAAGGGAGCCATTACGTTTGTTTGCAATCACTACCGGCTGGATATAAAATGGCGGTATGTTTTTACAAGGGTGGTATTCGGCAGGGACACTATAAAAAGCCGCAGGGAAAAGACGGTAAAGTGTGAAGACCTGGAAGGAGAGGTGGTGTTTGTTGACGGCTATAATGTGCTGATCGGGGTGGAATCTGCGCTTAAGGGTGAGCCGGTCTATCTGTGTGATGACGGGTTTTTAAGGGATACTAGGGGGGTGTTCAGGAGTTACCGGTGCTCAGGACTGACAGAAAGGGCAATGGATGAGATCTTAGGGGTACTAACAGGTTTTGCTCCTTTTCAGGTGGAGTTTTTATTCGACAGCCAGATAAGTAAGAGTGGAGAGATGGCACGGTGGGTAAATATGAAGTTGAAGGATGCGGGGCTTGAAGGGAGTGCCAGAACATCGATACATGTGGACCATGACCTGAAGCAAAGTAACGGGATCATTGCTACTGCGGATGGTAGTATTATTGATGAGGTGGCAAAGGCAGTGAATATCCAGGCGTGCGTGCTGGAGCGGTTGAACCTCAGTCCGGTCATTATTGAGGGGGTTTTCAGGTGAAGCATATTGGTATTGCAGTGACCGACCCCGGGGACTGGACTGCCAGGGCATTGAACGATGCGCTGGTCAAAGCCAGCGCCCGGCCTGTTGTCTTTAGACTTCACGATGTGACCACAAGTATACAGGAACACAACAGGCTATATACATATTCAGGGGACACTGACCTGGACTCCCTGGATGCCGTGATCGTGAGGGACGTTGGCGGCGGTAGTGGTAGCGGTGGTAGCAATGGCGGTAGTAGTGGTAGCAGTAGCAGTGGTGGTAGCGGTAGCGGCGGTGTCGGTTCAGAGGATATGCCCTACAGACTGGATGTGCTGTGCAACCTGGAGAGGTCTGGACTGAAGGTGGTAAATCCGCCTGAGGCTATCCGTACGGCCGCCAATAAGCACATGTGCTCATACCTTTTCAGGGAGCACGGCCTGCCCACCCCTGATACTATACTAACCACCGACCTGGATGCAGCCCTGACTGCGATCAGGGACTGGGGCAGGGCGGTAGTGAAACCTATTTTCGGGTTCAAGGGAATGGATATCCACTGCGTGGTCGATGATGAACACTCTGTAAAGCTGCTGAGATCAGTCATTGACACCAGGGGCGTGCTATACCTGCAGCGTTTCATTTCCAATCCCGGCAGGGATCTCAGGGTCTTTGTGGTGGACGGGGATGTACCTGCTGCTATCTACAGGCAGGCACCCCCGGGTTCGTGGATAAACAATCTGTCCAGGGGCGGTTCACACAAAAGATGTGAGGTAACCGGCGAGATTGCAGGTCTGGCAGTGGAGGCAGCCGGGGCCGTGGGTGCGGTATATGCGGGGGTGGACCTTATTGAGGGTGAGGATGGGCTGCAAATACTTGAGGTGAACGGCACACCATCGGGGCAGGGGATATATGAGGCTTGCGGAGTGAATGTGGCGCAGGATATCGTAAAATGTGTACTGGATATGGTATGATGGGTAGTATTATATTGTTTTACTGCTATCACATTATTTCCAACAGCATAGGGTGATTTGATGAATAAGGGTGAAGAACTGTATTCCGGAAAGGCTAAGACTGTTTACCGAACAGAGGATCCTGATGCGCTTATTATGGTGTTCAGGGACAGCCTCACAGCGTTCGATGGGGAAAAGAAAGCTGAAGTTTCTAAAAAAGGATTTTATAATGCCCAGATATCGAAAAAATTGTTCGAACTGCTGGAAGATAACGGTATCGAAACCCACTATCGTGAGATGGTGACCGATAATGAGATGCTTGTAGATAACATCAAGATAATCCTGGTTGAGGTTATTGTACGAAACATCGCAGCCGGTTCTATTACTAAGAAGTATCCTATTGAGGTGGGGCAGCCGTTGGAGCCGCCAGTCGTCGTAATGGACTACAAGGATGATTCCCGCCATGACCCCATGCTGAATGAGGACATTGCAGAGGCGCTGGGTCTTGCCACAAAGGAGGAACTGGCAGATATCAAGAAGACTGCATTGAAGATCAATGAGATACTCAAGTCATACCTGGATGGGAAAGGACTTCTGCTGCCGGATTTCAAGCTTGAGTTCGGGCGCAGGGGTGATGAGATCGTGCTGGGTGACGAGATATCATGTGATACCTGCAGGTTCTGGGATAAGGATACAGGGGATTCACTTGACAAGGATGTGTTCAGGTTCGATAAGGGCGATCTGGTGGCAGCGTATCAGGAAGTTGCGCGCAGGATTGTGCCTGAAATATTCGAGTAGGATTTTATAATAAGTGCTGGTTTTAATTTCACTCCCACTTATTTATTTTAGATGATTTCTTTTAATCTGTGTATTTACAGCTATCTGTGAATGCAAATGTTTATGTGTGTAAATATCCTACAATATAAGCAATTAAGGTGATCTCATGGCCACAATCACAGTATCAATGCCTGACAGATTCAATAGAATAAAAAAAGAATTCCCTGAAATAAACTGGAATGGGGTAATGAAAGCAGGGATACTGAAACGCCTGGATGAGTTAAAAAAGTTTGAAGAACTTAAAACCAGAGGTGTGTTGTGAATGGTAAATGTGGTATTAACTGTGTCTGACCATGTGAAAAATGAAATTGGTCTATTTCCATGGGTCAACTGGTCTGAAGTTGCCAGAGAAGAAGTTCTTAAAAAAGCTATATTTGAAAGATATCTAAAAACCCGACGATTGACAGATGAAGACTGGGAGTTTTGCGAAAAGATAGACTGGCATCTGGTTGATGAACTTCCGCTGAAGGACGAATTTATTAAAAGATTGAAGGAGGCCGAAAAAGGCAGATTTGTTAAAGTGGAGTCCCTTGATGAGCTGTTTGAGGAGTGAGAATGGAATGCTTTATTGAGGAAAATTGTAAGAGAATCCAATATTAAAAGGGGTTCTTGAAAGTAAGATTTCTGAGCATTAGTCATCGGTTAAGGAGTTTGACTGGCTCGATATGTATCGTTTTCCAAAGAACCAATGATTTGTTATAATTAACCAATTTAGTTTAAATAGAACACAGATGACACGGATTAGACGGATTTTCACGGATTTATTTTCGTATCCGCGCGCATCCGTGTCATCCGTACAATCCGTGTTCTATCACAATATTACTCTTAACCGATGACACATGGATTTCTGAGATACTCTCTTTTCCTGAACATTTCAAGCCATTAAAGAATCCAGATAAGGGGATAAGAAGAGTTCATATCCTGAAGAGTTTTGTTCTTACCTATAAACTGAATGATGGATTTGTTTATTTTATTGATTTTGACCATCACGATAAGATCTACAAGAAATGAATGTATATTTATCCCATCCGCCCGAGGGCGACCTGGCGGCGGCGTATCAGGAAGTTGCGCGCAGGATTGCGCCTGGGATATTTAACTTGAGTTTGTTACATAACAAATCATCAAATAAGCTAAGGGCTGGAGTGTACCCAAAAAATAGACAATTAACTGTTTCCTCTTTTTCTATTTGAATGCATCGAGTGAAGTCTGGGAAGTATCTAGTGATTTTTCCATTTTCTTATGATGTTTTTCATGTGTTGCTCCATACCCATTTTCATCAGGCAGGTCATTTTTAAGTACAATGTTTTTAAAAATGGACAACATATCTGAAGGTAGAAAAAATCCATTCATCATTGTCATTTCCGAAAACGGATTATTTTCACTCACATATGTTGTAGAAAACTCCTCATCGTAATATTTCATTTTAAACATATCTCTGATGATTTTACCTTTCTGTGATGTAGTGCTTTTCAACGTGCCAAAGAAATTGCAGATATCATCAGTGGAAGCATAAGGTTCAAAAGAATTATCAAAAAGAAAGTTAATACTGCCCAGGGCATGGATTATTGCAGCAGCCCAGATTTCTATTCTGCCTGAAAGGAAGGGCACATTTCGCTTGCGTGCCATCTTTCTAATAAGCTTCTCACATAACTCTTTATAATCTTCATCCAGATATTCATTTGAAAAACTCGCAGTCATTTCGATCAATAATTGAGTTTTTTCGTCCTTGATTTCCTTGTCCGGTTTTTTACTTGCTGGCATTTCAGTATCCTTTTTTTAGTATATGTGCAGTATGACTCAACCTCATTTTATTTGAATTTTCTTTATTGATAGTGTGAGGTTGGTACCCAAGTTTGACAGTTGCCACTCTTTCTTGAAGAAAATGTATACTCTTTTGCTCTAAAATTTCCAGATTTTGTCAGGAAAACCCATTTGACAGTTTAATATTTTTCAGCTCATATCCTACGTAATTCCCTGTTTTCCCCT
>JAUVLO010000151.1 GCA_030600695.1 Methanosarcinales archaeon
GAGAAATTCAATCTTCATATTGAAAATAAGGCAAAAATCAAGGCTGACCAGACCCACGGAAAAGGACCACAAACAGAAATGGAAGCCGAGAATGTGTCTCCATATGAAAAGAAAGGTAGCGGCAAGGATAACCGTAACAAATAAACGGAGTTGAGGAAAAATGGATCATTTTGACCAGATATTTCAAATGGTAAAGCAGTACGATTCCACACAGTCAGTGGAAAGTAAGGAATATTTAGTCAGGAAAATGAGGAACACCTTTAGGTATATCAACAAGCCAGAGCAGAAATTGACTATAGCGTTATTTGTTGTGCTTGAATTGAACAGGACCCGGCAGTTTGATCTGACCTGCCTTGTGGAAAAGATAACATGCCTTACCAATCTGGATAAAAAAGAAGTTTTTGACCAGCTGCCTCTTTATATGGCAGATTACCTTACCTCGTCATGAGAAGGTAAATTACAGGAAAATATCACGATAAAAATGTGTGGGATAAGCGGCCGTTTTTGAGGGAACGGCCCTTTCACCTTCCAATAATTTTTCTTATTAACCGATATAACGCAGGTCTTCGTCTGCACCAATCTCACGTGGTCCCTGCATCTGTTCCATTTCAAGGATCTTTGCCATTATACGCTCCATGTCCTTGGCTCTATCCTCCAGGCTCTGGGTATCTACCTGCATATCCAGGATAGAGCTGAGTACACTCAGTACGGCCTGTGCACTTTTCGGGTCTACAAGATAACCTGAAGTAGTACCCATAAGACAAGCGGCATCAATACCCCTCATTTTACTCAAACCCAGAAGCAGGCCTGACACGCCTACTATTCCGCCTGCCGGTTCGTTGTCCTTGAATTCCACACCATATCCTTTAAGTTCCTCGATCATGTCGGTATTGTTCACTGCACCCAGCACGGATTCGCTTTCAGTAAGCTGTCCTGTGCCATAACCACCAAGGGTATAGATTCGCTTAACGTTGTACTCTGTTGCTATGTCCAGGATAATACCAGAGATTTCATAATGCCCTTCATTGGTAACGCTCTGATGGTCTCCCACCACGATCAGCAGGTCATTATGGGTATCTGATTTATGTGCATAGAATTCATTTTTGACAAGTTCAACTGAAAAATCATCTTTTACAATAACTTGTGGTGGAAAATGGGGAGAATATATCTCTACGATCTTCTCAGTATCAAGTTCTTCCACCATCTGCTCAGCTACAAGTTTGCCCACATGGCCCACACCTGGCAGACCTTCGATTAGAATGGGGTCTTCCAATTCGACTTTTTTTATAATCTTTACAATTGTTTCTTTCATTTACATCTAGCTCTCTTTTAACTGGCTTTTCATTAATCGCCTATATTTACCGTACCTGTCTTCCAGTGAGAACCGGGCAGGTTTAGGGTTAATAGTTGTACCGCCGCAGGATGGGCACTTATCTTTTAGCGTATAATTAGCACATCCGGTACAGTATTTGATGTGTTGACCCATAATGATCCTTCAGGCCCTGGCTTCATTATGCCTGTGGAATGAGCCTGTACCCTTGGCATTCTTGATAACCTTGATAGCTGCATCTGCCGATTTTTTGAGTACATTCTCGGCTTTTTTGTAATCAGGTGCTGTAATATGTATCCTGTATCTCGGGGCACCCATGTAGCTGACATCAACTTTCACGTCTTCATCCACTTTGATCTTGGCAGCGGATTTGAGGGATTTGTTGATAATATCCACGCCTTCAGGCGCCGGGCATGACAGGTCCATGTATCCTGTGATCTCCACATACGGAATTTTTATATTTTCCATTCCCACATTGCTGATGGCTTCGGCATGTGCACTGTTCACCCCTGCATCTATCAATGCATCTGCCCCGTTCTGCATAGCTTCTTCAAAGGCTGCATATACGCTGTCATAGATTTCATAGAGCTGGTCGATAAGCTCTACCAGTTCTTCAGGACCGGTTTTGGTGATCTCGGCCACGTAATTTATCCAATTTTCGGCCTTTTGCTCATTCTTCCAATCCTGTATTTTTTCCCGCCGCTGGTGTTCATTAACATCCTTCAATGACAGGTCGATATGATGCTTGCTAGGTTCAACGTTCAGGACCTTGCAGACGATCTTTTGCCCTTCTCTCACATGGTCCCTGATGTATTTGACCCAACCGGCAGCCACCTCGGATATATGGATCAGGCCTTCTTTCTGGCCGTATTCGTCAAGTTCGGTGAATGCACCGAAGTCCTTGACCTGCTTTACTGTACAGACAACCAGTTCACTCTCTTCGGGCCAGCCTTTTCGTTCCATGTTATCTCCGGTATTAATTCTTAGTGTATCTATTCCAGTACTTCAATTCTTAGTATATCTATTCAAGTACTTCAAGAATCTGTGTCTTGATAATTCCCTTTCCGCCTGTGGGTTCTGCAAGTGTGCGGCCGCATACCTGGCAGACAATAATGCTGCTGGCACTGCCGAAGATCACCTGTTCGTTATCGCAATCATTACACTTGACTTTAAGGAATCTACTTTTGGGTTCTTGTAACATTTTTGCATTCACCCCGTAAGTTCGAACTTACCGGCTCTGAAACATTTCTTCTGGTATGCTTTCTTGCATACGGTGCACCGGTACCTCAGTGCCACTTTCTTGGTCGGCTTGTCGCCGCCGGGCACCTTTGAGAACTTGCCTGTATTGCCTATTCCCTGATGTCTGTGTTTCTGTCTCGTAATTCTTGTCATTGACGATGCCTTACCTTTCTTGACCCTTTCTACTTTATGCTCGGTATGGGTCTTGCAAAATGGGCAATGCGTCCTGAACTTTGTTGGCATCTTCATATTAGTTTCATCCTTTGTGAGTGATATTATTTATTACTGATTATTGTCAAGTACTTTCTATCTGTACCGCTACCTTACGTTTTATGAGGGGTTTCGCATTTACTTTCGGTAAAACAGCCACGTCCTGGGCACCCAGTATATAGTTGCGTCCATCAGCACCCCTGAATTTTGGGATGTCCTTTAGTAATCGCACAACAATGTATTCTTTATTTA
>JAUVLO010000028.1 GCA_030600695.1 Methanosarcinales archaeon
AAGGATAATGGGTGTGTGAAGTATATGGGGGATGTGTGAGGGATATATATGATCCATGAAGCATCGTTGTTTGAAAAGCTGGAAAATAAAAAGGTCAAGTGCCATGTGTGTGCCCATGAATGCACAATCGCAGATGGCAAAAGAGGTTTCTGCCGTGTACGCGAGAACAGAGGCGGTACACTGTTCACCCTTATTTACAATACCGTATCCAGTGACGCTGTTGACCCTATTGAGAAAAAACCCCTGTACCATTTTCTCCCTGGTACCTTAAGTTACTCCCAGGGCACTATCGGCTGTAATTTCAGGTGCAGTCACTGCCAGAACTGGACTATTTCCCAGGTTAAACTTGAGCAGGCACATATCATGGATATCACGCCCGAAGAGTCTGTGGCCAGGGCACTGGCTTCGGATTGCGCCAGCATCTCCTGGACGTATAATGAGCCTACTATCTGGCACGAGTTCACTTACGATTCAGCAAAACTAGCCAGGGAAGCAGGGCTGAAAACTGTGTATGTAACCAACGGCTATATTACAGAGGATGCACTGCGGGACATTTCCCCGTACCTTGACGCCTTCAGGGTGGATATTAAGGCATTCAGGGATGAGTTCTACAGGGAGACGTGCCGGGCCCACCTGCAGCCGGTGCTGGATTCAAGTGTGGTGGCAAGGGAACTGGGTATGCATATCGAGGTGGTCAACCTGGTCATACCTGGCAAGAACGATGACCCAAAAGAAACGCAGGATCTCATTGAATGGGTGCGTGACAACCTTGGACCCCAGACACCCATACATTTCACAAGGTTCTATCCTATGTACAAAATGAAGGATGCCAGCCCTACACCTGTGGCTACACTGGAGAGGGCGTGGCAGATGGCAAAGGATGCGGGGATGGAGTATCCGTATGTGGGTAATGTGGCCGGGCATGAGTATGAGAACACGTACTGTCCCGGGTGCGGGACGCTGCTGATCGACAGGAGCGGTTTTCAGATCGCGAGGAATGTTATTACAGCGGATAAGAAGTGTCCCGATTGTGGGTACGCGATTGCCGTGGTATTGGATTGATACGGGGGATATTGTTATATTGTGTAACAACTCAGCAAGCTTGTGCTCAATCTATTTCCCCCAGACTCTGCCTACCTCTGCGCACTCTGCGGTTCATGTTTATTAGATTATTGCCCCATTCCTTCACTGACCAGCATGTGATTGTATGAATGTTCGATTGGTTCATATGACCCTATATACAATTCAAGTTATATTCAGCAGCGAACTTATGCGAACTCACAACGAACTCGCCTTGAAGAGTTCGTACCAGTTCGTACCAGTTGGTTGCTATATTAAATAAAAACCCGCACCCATAGCTGTTAAAATTTAAATATTATTAAATACTGCACCGCAAAGCACGCAAAGTCAATGCAGCAATAGCTTTGCGAACTTTGCCCTCTTTGCGGTGAATTATATGAACGTTAACTATATACAAATTCATACATTGATCACAAAAAAATCCGACAATGATAAAACGCTTCAGATCAAGAAGCCGGTTTCGCTCTTTGTCTTGATATCAACCAATATGAAATTCTTCATTTTGCTGCGCCTGATATCAGCAATATCCTTCAACTTGAGACCTTCCACAAAGGAAACTTCACTGATCTGCTCATGGAACTCATCAAAATCCAGCTTGACCTTTAAACCCTTCAATCGAAGTGTAATAGGCAAAGGAGACAGTACCTCATTGATCGCAGGCACCTGGTTCTCTATTTCTTTCTTCACCCTTGGCGGCATCACCGAAAGCGGGTCCTTGCCGATCTCTTCCCGTTCAACATCAAAAATCTTGCCAACAACATAGACCACCTCGTCCATGGCAAACATCTCTTCCCCTTTTCGCAGCCTGTGGGCAATACGACCCAGGTTACCCACATAAACATCAGCATTTGGTATGTCTTCTGTATCTATCTCAGGAGCCCCTGTGACCACTATGGGAATATCGATACCTTCGAACAACTTTGGCTTGCTCTCTGTGATGCAGTGTTTGAAATTACCAAAAACATACACTGCCACGTCATGCTCATTGATCAGTTCACGCTCATGTGCAGATATCTGGCACGTCCTTGCGCCCACACCCCTGGCCAGCCCCACCATATTGGTCTTTGCACCTTTTCGGCGTAAAAACTCAGCAATATCACAGTCCGGGTGCGGCAGGTGATGGTATGCAAGTGTTGGTGCCACGACAGCGATCTCTGTGCCAGATAGAGGTGCACGGGTCAACTCGCCCAGCAATTTCTTTGTCATATCCTCAACAAGCCTGGTATCCTTGATCGGAACCAGCATTATAAGAACAACCTCAGTCTGCATTATATTCTTCTGGAGAATATAGCCACCCAGGTCCTCTACCAACTCTTCGACCAAGTTATGCTTAAAGACCCCGCCTTCATACATCATTGGTTCAAGCATTGAGCCCCACCTCTTTTAGCAATTGATCGCGCATACTTACTGCCCTGTCCTTCCAATCCTGTTTAATAGGATCCTCGGAAGCCACGAAAAGAATATATTCATCAGTCAGTTGATGGTACCTGACCCTGAAACCCTCAGGAATGATCCTCAACATTGCATCAACGATCCTGTCATTGATCTCCTGTACTTTTTCATCGATCACCATGTCTCCAAGCAAATCGACCTCAGTCATATAATCCGGAGTTTCCACAACCATCGTCGTCCTGTCCTTATGTAAGATATTGCCCCTGCCGTAGCGTTCCCATAATTTGTTCAGCAGTTGAGGGATATAAGCTTCCTTGTTAAGGCTAATTATCACTTCAGGTTTACCATATCCGCCAATCTCCAGGTCAGCGAAATCACTAAGTTTAACCGACGGTAATCCTTTCTTGCGCAGACCAATGAAAATGAATACGGGTTCCGTCACATCCACAAAAACCCGAACCTTCAGGAGAACCCTCCCCAGTGACAGGTCGGACAGCACATCTATTATCACTCTCCTGTATATCTCTGCACCTACCTCTTCTGGTGATTCCACGATAATTGTTTCATCTTCCATCTATGTGACTCCCGGGCGGGTCTATTTATCAATAAAACCAGATACCAGTAATGCCGCACCTACAGCACCAATGTACTGGGACTGCGGCGGGACCGTAACCTTGATCTTCAGCAGTTCCTCCATGGCCTTGGGTACACCCTCAATAAGCGATGACCCGCCTACCATGATCAGCGGTTCTTTAACATCGATCTCCTGCAATTGCTGCTCAAAGACCTGTTCCACTACACTATAACAGGCAGCTGCCGCCACATCCTCCTGGGCTGAGCCTTTTGCCAGTGAATTGACCAGGCTCTGGATGCCGAACACTATGCAGTAACTGTTCATTTCCACTTTCTCCTGCATTCCCTTAACAGCCAGGTCGCCCAGTTCTGTGATATCCACACCCAGCCGCTTTGCAGTCATCTCCAGGAACCGGCCTGATGCCCCTGCACAAATACCACCCATGGTGAACATACCAGGAATACCATCCTGCACGGCAATGGCCTTATTGTCCATACCTCCAATATCTATGACAGTGGCCGGTCCAAGCTGGCTGTTGGCAAGATAGACCGCTCCTTTTGAGTTGACAGTGATCTCTTCCTGGACCAGGTCTGCATTGAACTCGTCGCTCAGCAGGAACCTGCCATAACCGGTAACACCAATGGCCTGTATCTCATCCCTGGTAATACCTGCCTCGACCAGGGCTTTGTCCAGTGCCTCATTGGCACTTTCCACCACCTTGATGGTGGAAACCCAGCCTGTGCCTATGATCTCATCATCCTTCATTATCACAGCCTTGGTGGTAGTGGATCCCGAATCGATGCCGGCGGTCAAACCTTCCTGATGCTCCCTGGCAAGCAGGCTGCGGCGCCTGGCAGTAGTGGTCAGTGCTTCCAGTCTGGTAAGCAGGGTAGCTGACGTTGTACGTTCAGTAAACGAATAACTAATGACAGGGATCTTCGAGTTAGCATAAATATACCTGCGAATCTCATTTCGCACCAGGGCACCTTCGGCACACCTGAAGCACGAAGCGATCAATACGGCATCAGCCATGGTCTTTCCTTCCACAATTGCCTTTGCTCTTGCCATCATCAATTTTAGGTCAGGGCTTGCCACCTTGAACCCGAAATCTTCCTCAACATTCCGGACTTCCTCTATGGATATCTCAGGGAAGAAAATTTCAGCATCAACTATACTGGCAGCAGTATCTATCTCTTTCTGGATACCACTGTATTCACTACCACAGGAAAGCTGGGCGATCTTGACAAGACTTTCTTTTGCCATATCACTCATCCCCCTTTCCAAGTCCGTCCAGGAAATCGTGTATCATATGCACAAATGCCTTTGCATTCTCTTCGGTGCGGGGATAGTCCAGTTCGAGTATGGGTATGTCCTTTGTCCTGACCAAAAAGTTTACAAGCTCATTGGTGCGGGCGCAGCCCATACATCCAAAGCCTATGTCTGGCTCCATGACAATAACGGCTGCCTCGGCCTCCTCAAGCAATGGACCTAGCAGCGCCATCCTGCCCCTTACACCGGAAGGTACTTCAACGGCAGCATATTTCAGTCCGATCTTCGGGTCTTCAGGAGTAATATTAATAGGCGGCGAATCCAATCCTGCCGTACGGATCTTTTTCCCGACCTCCCGCATTACAGCAAGAGGTTCATGACCGAACCTGTCTATAAGGTCTGATAGAATCAGACTGTTGCTGGGGTAAATAAAAACCTTAACCATCTTGATAACCTCATTTGAACTGTGCGACCTCTTTTTCAATAATGTCTTTGAATTTTTCAATGTGTATTGGCAAAGACCGGGTCATTTTCGTTCCCTTGCCTTCCCCTCTCTCGATCTCTTCAAGTGCTGATGTGATATATGGCAAAAAAGGAAATTCAATCTCATGCTGGTGGAACCCGGGTTTGGGTCCACCTCCCCGCCCGACCCTGCACCGGTGCGGATCGCCAGGCGGCACACCCCTCTCCTTAATAAATATCCGGTTGGGGTCAATAGCCCTCATCTCCCTGGCAACTTCATCTACTACAGACCTTTTTCCCTCGATAATGAGACCGAAACAAGTCTCTTTTACCGTGATATCGGCCTTGCTTTCATATATCCTGATAACAAGATCGCTGGGAAGGGTAAAGGTGGAGTGCAGGACTATCATCTTGCTTATAATATCATCATCGTTCATCCTTTTCTACCTCCGTGACATACATCACATCTCCCTGTTTGACCCCATCCAGTTTTTCAATATCCCGGACAATTCCGATTATATTAGTAGCGTGGAACTTCTCACCTGTGGGGCCATACCGGTCATCGTCCAGGGATTTTGTACCGATCAGGCCGTACTGATGGGACGCCTGGTTGGTCACGCCAACTTCACCGGATAAGACCACATCAGTCGGAGTATTTTCAGGCATGATCTCCTTGTATCCTTCTACCCGTTTTATGGTCTTGAAAATAGTAGTATTCTCATATGTGAAATGTACAGGCAAAGGTGCTATCGGACGATCCTTCAGCCTGAGTGCATGTTGGAAATATTCAATGGTGGTCGGTGCCTTATCCTGGTAAAACTTGATGTGTAACAATTTTTCGGGTGGAATACATAACAGGGAAACTTTTTTCGCTTCAATAATTTGCATTGTGGTAAAGGGCAGTTGTTCAACAACAATGGCATCTTCGGCTATATAACCATCAAATGTGATCTCAAATCCTTTTTGTCCTGCAAGTGCTTTTGCCTCATCGATCGTCATACCCTGGAACATGATCCTTTCAGGCGAGACCCTTACTTCCAGTTTGTTCCCGTTTTCTGCCAGCTTGACAAGCTGGATTCCCTTACTTACGTTTCCCACGATCGAATGCACCATACTGCTGGCCCTGTCCTCCTTATAAATAAAAACACGTCCCAGTCCCGAACCTTTGTTTCGCACTGCAACAGCACCTTCCGACCTGGAATCAAGGGACTCGAATGGACAATCCTCGCCATTTAAGAGGTTGTCCACTACGTAAGAACTGGAGATGTCGTCCACCTTGTATATCCCGTTACCTATCAGTCCAAGGAAATGTTCAGCACCAAAAGGTGCATCCTTCCTGAGTTCCACTGAAAGGTAGGTGAATATCTTCATCCCATTTTCGAGAGGCGTATTCATGTCAGTGGTGGTGATCTTATCAGTCAGCGTTTCCCACCGTATGACAGGCTCTATATTGTTGATCGTGTCCCCTTGTTCAAGTTTCGCAATGATATTCTTGCCGCTTATAACCCTTGCAAAGACACCCCCGTCCGTCGGTGCACCATGGGATGCAGTATGGCGGTTCTTTGATACCACCACATATGTGTTCTTTGCATCATATCCCCCGGCCCCGAATATCAGGTCATATCTCTGGTAATCAAAGGTTCCCCTGTCCGGTGTGATACTGGTAGGAATGGGGCCAAAAGCCAGTGCATCGATAGTGGCCCAGTGGGCACGTAATTGTTTTCCTACAATTTGACTAAGCCAGGTGGATACCAGTTCGGGTTTTTCAGGGTCTACCTCTATCTTGAACTCGCCTTTATTTGTCTGGACACTGTACTCGGTGGTCTGTTCCGCTTTCTCTTCGTCACCTTTTACAATGCCTATAGTTGCCCCGCTAATGCAGGAAGTTTGTGTTTTAGTAAGAAGATCGCCAAGAGATGCCCCTTCTTCTATTTCAACAGGGACATCGTTCAGTTCTACAGTGATAGTGCTTGTCAATAATCCTCCTCCATGTGATACAGCTATTGTGCAATGCTAATGTACGATAATGATCTGTATTACTATTGTGCAATGCTACAGGGTAATGCTGCAGGAGAATCACCCTGATTAGCAATATTATTCGTATTTATGTGATCAAACTATAAATCTTTAGATATCCCTTCAAGTGCCTCGTCTCTTTCATCCCTTGTCAGATGGCTCAGCACCTCTGAAGTTTCTCCGACATCTACTATCTTGCCAAGTCTCATAAGTGCTGCCCTGTCGCATACCTCGGCAACAAAATCCATATCATGGGATACAATTATAAAAGTCTCACCCAATGTTTCCCTTGCATGTAGAATTGATTTGGAAACCTCGATCTTTGTGATAGGGTCCATGGTACCAGTGGGTTCATCAAATACCAGTATCCTGGGTTCCTTCATTAATACTTGTGCCATCGCTACCCTGTGATTCTCACCTTCACTGAGTTCGTTAGGCATTTTTTGCAGTATGTCCATGGCTTTTTTCTCAGAAAACCCTGTAGTCACCAGGGTTTGGATAGCCTTGCGTTCTCCCAGTTCGTGTGGCAGTTCCAGACCAATTGACTCGGTCAGGTTATCCACTACGTTCCTGTGGGGATACAGGCTGTATTCCTGGTGAAGCATACCAATATATTTGGTGGCCCTTCCCTTACCATTTACACCCAATACAGTCATGTCTATCCATTCATCTCCTATCTTGGTGTGTATATCACCGGTAGTGGGTTGTAACAGACCTGTAATGATCTTGGATGTGGTAGTCTTGCCTGCGCCGCTTACTCCTATCAGGCCGAATATCTCCCCTTCCTTTACCTCAAAGTCTATATCATCTACAGCATTGACCACACCTCTGTCAAGGGAGAAATATTTCATCTTGAGGCCTTTAGCCTTGATAATTAAATCCCCTACAGTGTACTCTTTTTTCTCGATCACAGAGGCTTCTTTCATGAATGTGGAACAAACTTCTTTCGGATCACCCTGGGCTACTATCTCCCCATCTTCCAAGAGTATTGCCTTGTCTGCCAGATCTTCAATAACCTGGGGCCAGTGTGAAGTAATGACGAGGGACATATTATACTGTTTCACAGAGTTCATTATACTTTTATGAACAAGTTCGGCTGTTTTCGGGTCAAGTGTACCTGTGGGTTCATCGGCCAGCAGCATCATAGGGTTCTTAGCAAGCTGTCTTGCCAGTACTACCCGCTGTTTCTCTCCGCCGCTTAACTCCCTGGCAATATGCATCATACGGTGAGACAGGTTTACCTGGTCAAGCAGGTCGGCAGCTTTATGAATGGCAGAGGGGCCGCTCTCACCGATCTCGGTAAGTGCATTCATCACGTTTACTATGACCCTGTCATCTCCGTACAGTGCAAATGTACGCTGCAGCATAATAGCAAGCCGCCGGGATATGTCTCTCCTGACAGGATCGTGGAGGGGAAGTGATACAAAATCTGCAACCGTTTCTTTCAGTTCACTACCACATTTTTCGCAGGATTTGCCTGCATGACTTGCGGGTTCGATATGGCGGCAGGATTCACACCGGGCCACATGGTATATTAATTCTCCCGAGATACGGTCAAATTTTTCCACACCTCTCAGGACGTGCATCAGGATTGATTTCCCTGAACCGCTTTTTCCAAGTACTCCAATAGCTTCACCTTCATTGATCGTCAGATTTATATTTTTCAATACATCAACATCATCAAAGCCCACCGTTAAGTTCTTAATTTCAATAAAAACAGACATTTATCTCTCCTCTTGCATAGCTTTATTAATATGGTTATTTAGCCGAATAATATAATACATATCGTGAACACAACCGCAATACATTATATACAAATCGCTTACAATTCTTTTGTAGTATATTTTTCTAGTATATAAGTGCATATATTTTTGATACTACATTGATACAATCAATACATAAATATAACGATAATACATTAAAGTAAAGTGAAAATTTTAGCAATAAAACGTACTGTATATTATATGGAAATTATTTTATTAAGTTGAGTCGTGCTTCAATCTTCTCCTTAAGAAGGGCGCTGAGGACTTTCCCATCTACACTGCCGCGTAGTTCTTTCATAACAGTACCCATTAACGGACCGACTGCACCCACACCGCGTTCTTTTACAAAATCAATGCGTTGATCTATGATATTTTCCACCATGAGTTCAATGTCTTCAATGCGTTTTTGTCCCAAACCCATATTTTTAGCAACATCTTCTACATCCATTTCCGGGTGTTGTGCAATGCCGATCAACAGATCAGGTATTACTTCTTTAGCAGCACCGCCGGAAACAACCAATTCAAAAAGTCTGGCATAATGATGAGGCTCTACTTTATTTATATCAAAATCATGAGTCAATTTGCTTTCCCGTCTAAGTTTAGTAAGAGTATTCACTAATGTACTTGCAACCAGTGTCGGATCAATATCCGGCACTTCTGCAATAATCAATTCAAATAATTCTAAATGTTTCGAAGCCACAATTCCAGCCAGTTCTTCGTTCAGTCCCAGTTCTTTCATATACCTGGCCTTACGTTCAGGCAGCAGTTCAGGCAGTTCAATAGAATCCAGCATATCCCTGGTCACCACTACAGACGGCACATCAGTCTCGGGATACATCCTGGCCGCCCCTGGAAGAGGTCTCATATATGCCGAGTTACCGTCAGGCAGTCCCCTCCTTGTCTCTTCAGGAATGGCCTCCAGTGCAATGCGTGCCCGCTCGACCACCATTTGCAGGGCTCCCTGTGCCCTGTCTTCCAGGTCTGCAACTAATATAACACAGTCCCCGCCCCCGGCACCCAGTGCCTCGCGCACGGTATCCACTTCCTGTCCTGTTATGCCGTATGCGGGCAGTTCATCGGTATGGAATATCCCGCCAACACCTGACTTTTTAGCATAATCTGAGAATTCGGTACCCAACCTGCGCCCTGGCTGTATCTCACGGCCCACTTGCCCTGCAAAACCCGGCAGGTTCAATGCCAGTACAACACCGCGCTTTAATGCTTTTTTAATGACCTTTGACTGGGTTTGGGTGAACAGGTGTGTGAGATTGACAATATCACCTGGAACCGAAGCATTACCGGATTGCAGTTTTTCCATAATGTCAAGCAGGTTCACCTGTCGCTCCACTTCCTGCTCCACAATGGTCTCGATAAGGTCCAGGGCCTGCACGCCTTTGATCTCTACCCGTGCGCCCCTGGCAATGGAGATGTTCACGTCCTGCCTGATGGTACCAAGGCCGCGCTTGACCCTGCCTGTGGAGCGCAGCAGCATGCCTATGGTCTCGGCCACTTCCCTGGCATGGGCAGGTGATACAATATCGGGGTCGGTCCCGATCTCTACAAGTGGAATGCCCTGTCTGTCAAGTGAATATATTACACTGTCCACCTTATCCCCCACCTTCTGGGCAGCATCTTCTTCCAGGCACAGTACACCGACACCCACATTTCCCTGGGTGGTCTCGATGTACCCGTCTGTGGATACCAGGGCAGTACGCTGGAATCCGGATGTATTAGAACCGTCTATAACGATCTTACGCATTGTAAAGACCTCATCGAACGGGTCCATGTTCATGAGCTTGGCTATCTGTAGTGTGAGGTCCAGTGCCTCCGGGTTCAACTCCCTGGGCGGCTCCTCGTCATTTTCTACCAGGCATGTAGTATCATATGCCCTATATACAAACTGTTTTGTCAGCATAGCCTCTTCGGCCGCAGCCCGGTCTATTTCCCCCATCTCGCCGCGGGTGGGGCGCAGATACCTGAAGAACTCAAAATTGGAATCTTCTACATCTCTCAGAATTGTCGGGCAGCCGCAGAACAGTTTCTCTTTCGTGTCAAGCTGCTGGTGGATCTCAAGACCTGCCATCAAGCCCAGTTTTTTATAATCATACTTGCTGCTCATGGGTATCTTGTTCTCAGGGTGGTGTGTAATGTTGTATAAAACTATTGATATAGTCGGCACAGTCCCATAATCCAGTCATGTAGTAAAAAGCAGCAATATTATCACAGAAATCTGGCTACTGGCGCACAGGGCTGTGGATGCCTCGGATTTTATTCCGGCGGTGGAGTGGTCGGGGCTCTCTGCGCTGAACTACGCATCCTTATAATCTCTTGCTTTAAGTTTCCACATCAGGGGATCGCCATTTCTAAACAGCATTAGTGGATAACTCCTTGCCACAATTCCTTCCATTATTTTAGGTTTATTTGCAATTACACTGTCTGGTTTTGATTGCACATATTTTACAGCTTCATCAATACCCATTGTCCCAATCAAAGGCACACAACCAATGCCAATATTAGATGCAATATCTTCTATTGAATCTCTTAAAACCCACCATCCACCGATATAAGCATCGAATAGAATAAATCCTGCATCGTCACGGTACAACCCACCACCTTTTTGAATCTTTGGACCATACCCTTCTCCAAACAATACAACATCTTGATCGGCATCACCAAATAATTCCTTCATTTGTGGCAATGTAAATGTTCTTTGGAGATATTCATATAAATTAGCAGGAATCTGAGCATTATCTGTTCTTCCTCCAAACGAAACAATACCATTTTTGTAGATAACTCTTATGTTAGTGCCATCTATTTTCTCAGTTATGTTCCATTTCTTGACCGCAGTAAATTCTATTTTAGAATAATTTCCTTCGATTATTCTATACTTGTTGTTTTCATCTCTTTTCCATATTGTGTTTATTTTGGGGTATTTCATTACTTATCACCTCATGCGTATACCGTTCATGCTCTCCATTTCTAATAGAAAGTTGTGGCTTGCGCCCGTGACTGCATACGATGGGTTTTATGCATCCGTTGGAATAACTGAAACCAACATAACAATTGTGGAACTGAACACGGGCACGGCAGAGGTTCATGCTTCAACAATGCTTTTTGTTGTCAACTTACGACTTTGACTTCCAATAGATCTTTATCTACTGGGAAAAGTTGAACTATAGATTTATAGTGGATACCAAGGAATTTTGCTATCTCCGGAGGAATCCTTATCACAAGAGAATTCCCAGATTTTGTAACTGATATCTTTCGCTCCAATCCAAAAATATTCTTCTTTTTAACTTCGGTTTCAATTTCTTTCATTGTATCTTGCTCCAGATATTCTGAGCCGCACAAAGTACAAACTTCTGCGTCCTTCAATCCAAAATTGATCCCAAAAAACTCTACTTCAACTTTTGATTTTTTTAATTCGCCTCCGCAACTGCATTTATACGGAATTTCTCTATTCATATTTATCACCACAATTTTACAGTAACCGGATATATTTTTCTCATTTTTTTATTTTTTAATACTTGCTCGTCGTACACCACGCTGAAGAACCTGTAGAATGCTTCTGTTAAACCTGTGTTCATTTGCTTTGATTTTTTCCCTTTGATAATAGCATCTTTTACTTCGTCCATAGAGACTCCTCGTAGCCACATTCGCTCAATCGCATGCTTGCATCTTTTATGATTCCAATTAATCTTAAGTTCCACATGTAATATTAGTATTCTTTATATTATTAATATTTTCTCAGTATTTCTGTTATAGAATTTCGTGCCCTCACTCATCGATAAAACTCAGAAAAAACAGCAAGTGATGAAAAACCTCATGCACCCATCTGATGCCTTGTTTTTCCAAAACAGGGTCCGTTACTGAAACCAGGCAATTTGTCCTGCCGCATAATGATACTTCTGTAAAGCCACGCTTTGCTTTATAAGACACGACCGGAAATTAAACGATCACGTGTACCTGCGGCCTGTCGTCGATAAATACAGATTCAACAGGCAGCCTTTCAACAAGTTTTAACATAGCCGGGTTCTCGGTTGCGTAGTGGGTCGCATCTATTAACGATATGTACCTGGCATACGGAATCACATCGTGACGCATCTCAGCTGAAATAAAGGCATCGGCTCCCACGTCCAGTGCTATCTCGATATACTCACTCCGAAGTCCGCTGCCGCCCATGACCATTACAGTCTCAATTTCATGATCCCCTATGTACCTTACATGGGTATCCAGCCGCCTGGCTGTAAATTCTGCAAGTTTTTCCGTATCTGTAGGGGCAACCTTTCCTATCCGGCCCAGGCCAGCAGTCCTTACATCAGATAATTCCAGTAATTCGGCAAGTACGTCATTGACCCCACCGGGTGCGCTGTCATAGTTGGTATGCATCACATAGATCGATATGTTGTTGTCCAGTGCGATCTTCAGGGTATCGGCCAGGGTTTTTGAGATATGGTTGACAGGTTCGTAGATGGGTGTGTGGTGGGCCACCAGCAGGTCCGCACCGGCCCGGGCAGCCTCCTGCAGCACATGGTCGGTAACATCCAGGGCAGTGGCAATCTTATTGATCTCATTATCCCTGTCAAGTATTAAGCCAATCCTGCCCCTGTCCGATTCATCGGCCAGTTCTGGTGGAGCGATCTTCTCAAGGAATGTGGTTATTTCTGCTATTTTCATGTTATGGTGTCCTCTCCATGTTATCCTGTCCTCTCAAAGTGTTATTGAATTCGGGCAAGCATAATACTTTACGATTGTACAGTACAGATGCAACTGTTACGATTCAAATATCTTAAATAGAGATGCATTCGTCTGGGTGGTCTTCACATGCCAGGACTTTTACTTTGGCAGGTTTCGTTCCATGGAGGGTTGTTATTTTTCGTGAATAGGTGTAATTGACTGTGTATCTTCGACTACAGATTGCACATCGTTCTTTCTTTTTTTCGGAAATACCAAATGAAGGCGAGTTTTTTTTTCATTTAGTTTGTAACGAATGAGTATATCTTTGATTTCTTTGCGTTCTACGGATTTCCCCATCCCATCGAGCATGAGATAAATGTCATCAGCAGAGAGGGTATCACTTAGAATTAGCTGAGTTAAATATCCGAAGTGAATTTTTTCAATATTGAATGAACTTGGTTCTGGAAGATTGTTTGGATCACTACCTAAATAACGGACATGATGTTGAATTACCTTTTTTCCTCGTCGTTCGTTCCATACTTCGGCATATCTAATTTTGTCGCCTTGCTTGATTTTGCGGATGAAGGTTTTATGTTCGGCCATTATGTAGTGTATATACACTATATAATATGTAACCTTTTCTGTTTTGATCGTTAAGCAATTCTGAGGCGCAGGCTAAGCTTTTCTAATTAAGAATGGAGTGGATAATCTTAGTCGTTATACCCCGCAGCTCTGCTGCGGTTGGGTGTGCCGGCGCAACGTTTGACTTTCAACTTATTTTGCGTCCACTCATTTTTCCATAGGAGATTGGGATTAGGACAATAAATATATATACTTAACACTCAAATACCACTTAGTGATTAGACATGGTTAGTGAAACCAAAATCTCAAGTGGATATTCAACCGTTATTCCAGCAGACATTAGAAAATCACTTGGCATCAACCCAGGTGATATTTTAGAATGGACTCTTGGAAATCACGAAATCAAAGTAAAGCCGCGCAAAAAAGTGGAATTTAAGGACATTGTGGGTTTGATTGAAGAAGGCGGTGATGCATTATCTGCAAAAAAGAATATCCAGCGCGGTGTATAAGTGATCTTTTTTGATTCGTCTTACTATATTGCCATAGTGGATAAGAGAGACCAGTGGCATCAAAAAGCCCTTGAACTATCCAACTATTTAGAGAACAAAGACATCGTTGTGTCGAGTTTTATTATCTCGGAAGTCCTAACTGAGATTGGCAATCGAAGTGACGGAAAAGTTGCCTACAATTTGTATAATTATTTTGAGGATTCATGCAGGATCGTCCACATTGATAAAGATCTACTTATCGAGAGTGTGGATGTTTTCCTTAAGTATGATGGAACACTCTCTCTTGCAGATGCCAGTTCGATCGTTATTATGAATAATATGAAGATTAACGAGATTGTGTCATTTGATTCTGATTTTGACAAAGTGGATAATATAAATCGAATCCATAAGCTGGATTCTTAATTTTGGTCTTACTTTGCGGTGCGGTGCTGGTGAATTGCAGTAATGGCGGTTCCTGGTGGCTGCTGTCCATTGAGCCACAATTCATATAAGATATACCCTCTTTCACCCCGCTGCTTGGCTTGTGGACAAGTTCCATGATCTGTTATTCTTTGACCTTGGGGTAGTCGTGATCGCCAACAAGGTGGATATACAGCTTTTGATGAGTATTGTCTTTTTTTGAATTGTCATCTGAATGTTCAGGTTCGAATAACTTTTCTTATTGTCATAATAAAGTTTTATAAGGTCGTATATCATCCAGTATTGTAATATTTTGGAAACGGGAAGAGATCAAAGTGAAAGACTTCTTTATCAGCTACAACAGTGCGGACAAACTCTGGGGTGAGTGGACCGCCTGGACGCTGGAGGAAGCTGGATACACCACCGTATTGCAGGCCTGGGATTTCAGGCCAGGTTCCAACTTTGTGCTGGAGATGCAGCGGGCCGCTACTGAAGCAGAGCGAACCATCGCCATCTTATCCCCTGCCTATCTTGATGCACTCTATACCCAACCAGAGTGGGCAGCTGCCTTTGTCCAGGACCCTACCGGAGAAAAGGGCACATTGCTGCCCGTTTGTGTCCAGAAATGTAATCTTGAAGGTCTCCTACCTGCAATTACCCGTATCAATCTGGTGGACCTCGACGAACCAGCAGCCAAAGAGGCCCTGCTGCAAGGGATTAATAAGGGAAGGAATAAGCCTTCGACCGAACCGCGTTTCCCTGTAAATACCAGGCGTTCTGTTACCGAGCAGCCCCGTTTTCCTGGTGCTCTCCCGCCGATCTGGAATGTGCCCCATACCCGCAACCCAAACTTTACCGGACGGGAGAAGCACCTGGCCAGCCTGAAAACGGCTTTATATTCAGGCAAGCCCGCCGCATTGACACAGGCCATCCATGGGCTGGGCGGTGTTGGCAAGACCCAGCTTGCCCTTGAATATGCCTACCGCAACGTAGCAGAATATGACATCGTGTGGTGGGTCCGTTCAGAAGAGCCTGCAACCCTGGCTGCCGATTATGCCAGCCTTGCTAAAGCACTGGATATGCAAGGGAAAGAAGCTGCGGATCAACTGCTCATCATTAAAGCGGTAAAGCAATGGCTTGAGCAAAATCCGAAATGGCTGCTTGTTTTCGATAACGCAAAAGACCGGGCAGATGTTAAAAAGTACATTCCACATGGACAGATGGGGCATGTACTTATCACGTCCCGAAACGCAAACTGGCGGGACACTGCCAGTCCTCTGGATGTGCACGTTTTGAAGCGTCCAGAATCAGTAGATTTCCTCCTGAAACGTACGGGATATAGTGACAGAGAAGCCGCTGATACCCTGGCAGATGCGTTAGGTGACCTGCCTCTTGCTCTGGAGCAGGCAGGGGCTTACATGGATGCAACGAGAAGATCGCTTTCTGATTACCTGAAAATGTTCACTGACCGTAAAAATGAGCTATGGGACCGTGCAGGACCTCCCCCCGATTACCCGGATACGGTAGCCACTACATGGAACATTGCCTTTGATGAAGTAAAGCAAATATCGCACTCAAGTGCAGATTTATTGAACCTGTGTGCTTTTCTGGCACCAGACGATATTCCTGTTGAACTGTTGAATTCAGGGGTGCAATACCTGCCCGAATCCCTGACTGTTGTGGCATCCGACCCCCTGGCATTTGATGATGCTGTGGACCCTTTGCGCCGCTATTCCCTGGTTGAGATCACCGCAGAATCAATTTCAGTTCACAGGTTAGTGCAGGCAGTTACCCGCGACCGGCTGGATGGGGATGAATTGAAAAAATGGGCCGAAGCAGCCGTACGTATCGTTAATGAGGCATTTCCATTTAAAAGTAATGATGTCCTGACCTGGCCTGTTTCCACACGTTTACTGCCTCATGCTCTGGCGGTAGCAGAGCATGCTGAAGCTCTTGATGTGGCTTCGGATTCAACAGGGAGGTTATTGAATCAGACGGGGTTATATCTGAAAGGACGTGCACAATTTACCGAAGCGAAAGAAATGTATGAGCGTGCGCTGGCCATCGATGAAGCTACCTACGGCTCCAACCATCCTGCTGTGGCGATCCGTGTCAATAACATCGGTCTCGTCCTGAAAGCACTTGGTAATCTGGAAGGTGCAAAGAAAATGTATGAGCGTGCGCTAGCCATCGATGAAGCTGCCTACGGCCCCGACCATCCTACAGTGGCAATCCGTGTCAATAACATCGGTAGTGTCCTGAAAGCACTTGGTAATCTGGAAGGTGCAAAGGAAATGTATGAGCGTGCGCTGGCCATCGATGAAGCTGCCTACG
Source organism: Methanosarcinales archaeon (assembly GCA_030600695.1). GTDB lineage: Archaea > Halobacteriota > Methanosarcinia > Methanosarcinales > Methanocomedenaceae > Methanocomedens_A. The sequence continues at coordinate 17,058 of JAUVLO010000028.1, forward strand.
GCCCCGACCATCCTACAGTGGCGATCCGTGTCAATAACATCGGTGATGTTCTGAAAGCACTTGGGGATATGGAAGGCGCAAAGAAAATGTATGAGCGGGCGCTGGCCATATTTACCAAATATTTAGGTGTGGATCATCCAAACACGGTAACAGTGCAGAACAATCTGGATTCACTTTCTTAAAGAATATCAAAAATCATATAATCCTTGTTTTACAGAAACAGGCCTGCAACATAAATTGCAGCTTGATGGCAATCCAGCCGCCGGTTGTGGATGTACAACAGTTACAGAGGCTGTCTAACAATTACTATCAGTAATAATCTTCCCGCTTCTTTTTCGATTTAAAGCCCTAATCGGCCTTCCTTTTCGTCTGTTTTTGAATTGCTGGACAGCCTCTACA
>JAUVLO010000080.1 GCA_030600695.1 Methanosarcinales archaeon
TGCTCATTTTTGAGCAGGAGATCGCAGAGGTGTGAACCTATGAATCCTGCGCCGCCTGTTACTATTGTTTTCATGGTAACTATTATTGTAAGATCTTGTAGCTATGCCACAGCTTCGCCCAAACTCAACTCACCCGCTGCATGAGCAATGTAGAATCATGGAATTTCTTCATGAGTTGATCGATCTTTTTCGAAACTTCCGGAGTATAATATGCTTCATCACAGACATATGCTGATATATCTTTAACAGTAAGTATCTTTTCACCAACTTTCACCACGAATTCGGTTTCCTTCAATAAGTTTTCCTTTGCAGAAAGTACATCTATCAGTTTTCATCATTACTTCCTCCTTATCCTATGATCGATCCATTTCTCTTTTTCAGGCGAGTAAACAGTTATGACCCTTGCGTGATCCTCGCACTGCGCCACTGAACCATGACGGCAAAAGAAGAACGCAACATTTTATCAATTGCTTCGGGTTATATATGAAATAGCATCTACACGACATCTTGTACATGTCATACGTCAAATTCTTATAACTTCTCATAAACTTCAAGGAACTTCTTTCTTGAAATGCCTACCTGAGTGCAGATCGTTCTTAATGTGGATGCCTTGATCTTTTTATGATTGGGCATGGTCAACGGTGTTTTGCTTCCATCGGAATTTTCACACAGCATAGAAATATGTTCTTTTTCCCGGATGATCGTAAAACCTAATGCTTCCAGTGCTCGGATGACCTTTCGTTTAGGAGCATCCACTGGAAACTTTTGCATCAAGCTTCCACTCCCGCTTCAGCAACAAACGCCTCCAGAATTGGTGGATCCACTTCAAAACTCCCCTCCCCAAAACTTTCGATATGAAAACTAATCGCTGATTTGACATCCAAAAGGGCTTCATCATAAGTATCACCCTGCCCGACCACAATTCCTTTAATTCCCAATGGATATGCTACATAACCATCAGGATGTTTTTCTACAATAATTTTAATTTCCCGCATAAATAGTTCCTCTTCTAATGATATTATAGTAACATGATATAAGTTATCACCTGTAACTATTGTTTTCCTTCAACCCTATCCACTAACGCAGTGATCATTCACGCAGCAACAATTTTTTCTGGTTTTCATTAAATTCCATGTAATCGCGTTGTTTCAATAATTCGATGATATGCTCGATATCATTCAAACCAAGTACGCCGATCTCCCTGCAAACAAGTAAGAACGAAACAATATCTAACACCATCACTCCTAGATCCTCTGCGAATTCCCCTGCTTTTTTGTCATTGGAAAGAAAAATGGATTTTGTTTTCAGTGCATAAGAAATCGAATCAGTCTCGCCTTTACCGAACATTGCAGATTTTATATGTGATGGTACTTCATCCACGACCACACGTTCAATTTTCTCTGTTTTCCGGATGAAGTCGTAGAAAAACGGTGCCTTTGCAAGTTCGTCTATAACCGCTTGCGTAACATGTATCCTGTCAACGCCGAATACTTCATAGATCAAGCCAATGCGCTCGATTTTATGAAGTGCGCTAAGGAAGTCAGTATCAGCAACTAAACGCATTCAATTGCCCCGGATCATGCCTAAGACCGCGTGTGCGCGGTCTCTCGTCTTTGGTATTGAAGTTCCGATCTTAAGTTTTATCCCATGCTCCGATAAGATATTTTTCATCTCTTCAATACTGGTTCCCACGATCTCTGCAGCTTTTCCAAGCGAAACATCCTCATTTTCATAAAGCCTGCACGCTATCGATATCCTCAGTTCCATATGGGATGAGAGCAGTGTATTGATCGCATCCAGGATGAAAGAATCTTTGTCCCTGTATATTCCCAACTCAGTGATTACATCGAGTTCTTTCGCAATTTGAGGTGGGAGTGTAAAAGTAATTGCTTTAGACATATTTATACTGTATATAAATCCAGGTTTATGTAAGTTATGCAAAAGTAAGATTTTAAGCACAATACTGACGCTGTCACTTACAACCACAAGCCTCAGGTTATACATATCCTGAAGTTCATGTGCCTGTTCAAGTTCCTTTGATTCCGGCAGCAAGATACAAATTTTATTTTTTATTGTATACAACTATAAGATTATGTACTCCAGGTAAATCCGACCGAATTGAGGATTTTCTTGAGACCCCGAATTCCAATTGTGGAAGTCAGGTTAAACAAAAATCTTATGTAGCTGTCTGACCAGTTAAGAACTTAATATAGACACCAGTGGTTTTCCTATGAAGCTAATAATGAAGTTTGGCGGGACATCAATTGCCGATGGTGAGAAACTGCGGCATGTGGCAGAGTTGGTAAAAAGTTACCATGAAAAAGGCAATCAGGTAGTTGTGGTAACATCAGCTATGGGCGGGGTCACTGATGACATACTTAAGGAGGCGCACAAGGCCTCAAAAGATGGTAAGGTCTCCAGGGTAAAGGAGTTCATAGCCGATCTTACAAAACAGCATCATGCGGCCACCCATGAAGCAGTGGGCAATAATACAAATGCCGAAGATATCATTGCCGAACTGGATGCCCGTATTGATGAGGTTGAAAAAGCCCTTACTGGTATATGTTACCTGGGAGAGCTTACCTTGCGGTCCATTGATTACCTGTCATCCTACGGGGAACGAATGGCTGCGCCCATACTGTCCGGTTCAATCAGGTCACTTGGTATTGAATCAAATCATTTCACAGGCGGCGAGATCGGGATAATCACTGATGACAATTTCGGCAGTGCCCATCCCCTCGAATCATCATATGAAAAGATCAAAAAGCATCTTTCCCCGTTATTACCGGGCACCATCCCCGTAGTGGCTGGATTCATAGGGGAGGATGAGCAGGGTATTATCACTACACTTGGTCGCGGTGGATCTGATTTCACTGCATCTATTATCGGGGCATCCCTCAATGCTGACGAGATATGGCTGTGGAAGGAAGTGCCGGGTATCATGACAACTGACCCCAAGCTGGTTCCCGAGGCAAGACCCCTGGAAGTGATTTCCTACATAGAGGCAATGGAGATGTCATTCTTCGGGGCTAAGGTACTGCATCCCAAGGCTATCGAACCTGCTATACGCCACGATATACCTGTCAGGGTCAAGAATACGTTCGAACCTGAATACCCTGGCACCCTTGTGGTGAAGGAGCAGAAGACTATCCAGAATGTGGTAAAGGCTGTAACTGTAATCGATAAGGTGGCACTGGTGAATATCAGCGGTGCGGGCATGGTAGGTACCATTGGCGTGGCAGCCAGGGCTTTTTCTGCACTGGCTAATGCGGGCGTGAACATTATCATGATCAGCCAGGGTTCTTCTGAGGCTAACCTGTCTGTGGTGGTGGATGATGACCACTTGGAACAGGCAGTTAAGGCGTTGAAGCAGGAGTTTACGAATGACGTGGTGGGTGACATTGACCATGATGTCCATATTTCTGTGGTGGCTATAGTGGGTGTGGGAATGGCTGGAACCCCGGGTGTTGCCGGTAAGGTGTTCAATGCACTTGGAAATAATGAGGTCAATGTGATTATGATCAGCCAGGGCTCGTCCCAGCATAATATTTCTTTTGTTGTAAAGGAGGGCGATGCTGCGAAGGCGGTACGGGTGCTTCATAAGGTGTTTTCACTAGAAAAGCTTTGAGATAGGATAATCTTCTTTCCAGGTCTGATTAATTCAACTCCCATTTGATCGTTTTTTCTTTCTTTTTTCAGAGACTTTTTAATGATGCATCTGGAAATTTTCACTAATTTAACCCCTATGCTGCCATTAAATGGCGCATTTTTCAAGCAACTCGCTTCTCACCTCACCATCCATCGTATCACCATCACTCCTTCATATGCTTCACATACTTTGCCCAGCGCCTCGCATCTTCCAGCTTGTCCCTGAGCGCAATCTCATCAAAATCAGCCTTCTTTATCTTACCCTCCTCCAGATCCCGCAAATCCATAATAGCCCTTACCAACCCGCCCGCCTCTTCATAGAGCTGTTCAGCCTGGGCCCTGGTAAGTTTTGCCTTCTCAAGCCGCTCCTCATCAAACTTTTCCTTCTTATCCAAAAGGAGTATCAAACCTCGAACACAATTTTTTTCCTTATCTGTCAATCTTCTTTTTTTGGTTAATTTCCATACCAGATTACGCAGCTTTATTTCACGACCATCAACAGTAATTACTTCCGGCACAACCTCTCCCACCCATGCCAAATACCTGTGAAGTCCATACAGCATATGGTCACGCTCAGTCTGGGGTATGAGCTCCTCAATGTCAAACTCTGTTAAATCATCATCCAGTTCATTCATTACCGAAAGTCTCCCTGGAACATTCCATCAACTCCCTATCTCACAAGTACGTCTGTGCAAGACGCATTGACATACTTATCTGGCCGGCAACATCATTATCAGTCACATCCCCATGCCCGGGATACATAACCTCCACATCCAGCCCGGAAAGAAGCTTCAGCGATTCCACAAGCTGCTCCTGGCTGCCGCCGGTCAGGTCGGTGCGCCCGAAACTGCCGCTAGGGAATACAGTATCCCCTGTGAACAGTATCTTTGACCCGGCATGGTACAGGCTGATACTGCCAGGTGTATGACCTGGAGTATGGATTACTTCCAGGCTGCTGCCGTCCCCCAGGTCTATCAATTCCCCGGCACACAACAGGCGGTCCGGTGTAAAACCTGCCCCATGAGCCCCGAACATTGCAGCCACGTTCGACACATCATCATCCAGCAGATACAGATCATCCTCATGCAGCGCCACACTTGCACCTGTCCTCTGCCTCACTTCCTCAACCGCACCCCAGTGGTCATAATGCCCGTGGGTAAGGATGATAGTCTCAACCCTGTCAGGCTCCATTATTTCCGTTATCCTGTCCAGGATATATGATGCATTCATTCCCACATCGACCAGTACAGGTTTTTCCGTAACGACCAGAAAGGCATTGGCTTCATAAGGTGAACTGTTGATCTGGTATACTTTCATGTCGTGCTCCATTTTTTTAAACGTATAGGAATGTATAAACGCATTTCGATGTATTCACTTCAAAAAGCATAGTATTTTGACCGGATTTACAGGATTTACAGGATATTAATGTTGCCTCGTATCCTGTCAATCCTGTCTGAAATTTACATTTTTTTAAAAATCAAATAACCGGGCCTGGTTTTTCTTTTCCTTAGTCCCACTTTTTCTTGCCTGGTTGCCAGTATGCCCCGTATCCAGGCCGCCCCCGAAATCCGCAAGTCCCTTTTGCTTCTCATCATAATCCAGGACCGATGCATCCACGCCCAGTTCCCTTAGGATACGCTCCACAGGCGGAAGTATCTGTTTCTTGACATAATAATCAACATCAAGGGCAATATTATTTTCCTTCACATATTCAGGGTCCTCTGCCCTTTCAACAAACAGGCCGCTGCCAGCTGTTATAACAAAGGGTATCCTGTCCCCGACCGAGGGCACAAAACCTGAGCGCCCCCTCATTTTCTCCACAACAGTCACATGGGGTTGTTTGTTACGGTAACTCTCTGTCTTTTTAGTATATTTCCTTGTCAGCACCAGGTCATTTATAGCCAAAGGCTCAGCTGTAATGTCAATATTCCTCACACTGTTGATGACCTGCCTGACATATGTAACAGCCTCTTCGACCCTGCCTTCCTTTAACACCAGTTCCAGCACATGGTTCAGGGTCTTGCTGGTAAGCTCACACCAGTCACGCCTGACTGTTTCCATGCCTTTCACCTTGATACTGTCAGACCATCCATCAGTGCCCGGTTCAAATACCCAGAGCGCATATCTCTTCTTGGCAATGAAAATGGCACGCCTGGAAAAACTCTCGAACTCCAGTTCCATCGGGTCAGGTAGTGTATCAGATACGATACCTGATATCTTGCGCCCTACTGCGCCTGCATCATCCAGCGATATACCTTCAGGTGACAACTTCACGAACACACTGTCAGTATCCCCATACACCACTGACATGTCGATCTTTTGGGCCTTATCCCTATCCAGTCCTTTCTCTGCCAGTTCCGCATCCCGGTACGCCTGGCCGTCGATAATGTATATGCTACCGATCTCCCCTTCTACGACCTGCTTGGTGTTCAGGATATTTTCCCTGCCAAAACTGGTCACTGAATTGGCAAGCGTGAGACTGTACAGTTTAGCCCTTGTGTAGCCCGAATATCCATAATAACTGTTCAGAAGTATCTTCAATGCATGTTGTGTGGCATCCAGTACCCTGGCTTCATCGCCTGAGGCATCTTTCATCCTCTGCTTGGTCTCGATCCTCTGGTTCAGCAACCTCTCCAGTATAGCGGGCACAATGCCGCGCTGAACGTCTGAGGATACGTACTTACCGCCCGATGGGGTTACCACGACATCGCCATCAGGTACATCACCCACGATCTCAGTGGTATAGCACAGGTTGTGTGCCATCATGATAGTGGGATAGAGCGACTTGTAGTCCAGTATGACCACATCTTCCAGCAGGCCCTTTTTGGGTTCCAGCACCTCGCCGCCTTTGAGTTCTTCACTTTTTTTCCGCCGCTGGTGGGCCAGGTCGCCATCGGGCCTGTGCGACATGACCCTGTTGTGTGAACGGTACTCCTTGAGCAGGATGTTCTCCACCATATTTGTCTGGCCGCCGTCCAGGATGTCCTGGATCATGGTGCCGCTGACCCTGGATAGTGCCATGAACCTGTCCAGCAGGCTTAACTGCTGCAAAAGGTCCATTGCCAGTTCAGCATCCCGCCTGGCATAATCGACAAATTTCCTGAACTTCTCACCTGTATCGTTCCAGTATTCTTCCATATCTGCCGGATTGACATCCAGCTTCTCTTTATCCAGCAGTTCCCTGGCAGTGTTCTTCAGCGTATACTGCTTCAGGCTGAAATCCCGCCTGATAATGGGCAGTACGTCCAAGGCAACACGACCTGCCATATAGATTTTTGTCACATATCCGATCTTGCGGTAGAACACTGACCTGCCGTCACGGCCCATTGCCGATTTTATCTTGATCTTGCGCTCAGCCTCCAGGGTCTTTACCCTGTCCACGATATATGGAATATCGAAACCATTCGAATTGTATCCAACGAACATGTCAGGGTCATATTCCCTGATAATCCTAAAGAAGCGCTCAAGCATCCCCACTTCATCAGGGAAGGTTTCGGTGTCGCTGTCCAGCCCGTCCGCTTTTTTTGACAACAGGACAGTGGTACTGCTGCCATTGAATTCAGGCTCGAATGTGCAGCTTATCATGATGATCGGGGCTTTTTCAGGTACAGGCATGCCGCCGTCGATTGGCAGGCATTCGATATCGAATGCCATGTACTTTAACTGGGAATTTTGAATAATATCCACAGGCGTTACAGTGTCAGCTACTATCTTGACCTGTGATTCCACCTCGAACAGGCTGATACCATTGAATTTATCCTCTTGAAGCGGTTCCGAATCGGTCTCGACCCAGGACATGCCGCCAATGCCAGAATCGATCATGAACCGGTTCCTGAACAGTATATCGGTCTCATATATCTCTGAGACCCCGTCCATCTGTAGGATATCATCCCTTATGGCAGGTACGCCTTTTGGGTCCTTGAGGATGAGTTTTAGCATGGTGGTGGGTTTTTCAAAATAACCTACTGGTTCATAGCGTTCTGTTACCTGTACGTCGGTGACGTGTTCTGTGAACTGTGCTTTGATATTTTCTGCCAGTTCACCTGCTTTTACAGGGTTACCGGGTTTTAAAAAGAAGTAGGGCTTAAAGCCTGGTACAAAACAGCAAATGCTCTGCCCGGCTTCGTTCTTACCGTACAGGCGTATGACCGGGTTGCCCAGATCATCATAGGTATAGTCGGCATCCAGGATCTGGAATTTCATCTGGTCATACAGTTAATTTGGAATTGACTTAAGAGTTTCCAAAATGGATGAATATTGGGGAATCTGTATCCACTTCAAATCTAAGGGTAATTTAAAAATTATTAGACAGGATTGACAGGATACGAGGCAACATTAATATCCTGTAAATCTAGTCAAAATACCATGCTTTTTGAAGTGGATACGGGAGAGACTTTTTATTATTATCTGGACGATCTGGAAAACCGCAGAGTACGCAGAGAAGGCTAAAAATGCTCTGCGCACTCCGGTCCTCGGTGGTTCTAAGTTCACACAAATCCACAAGGTTGGCTGCCACCTGTCGCCCTGTCGGGCTGCGGTGGCAGGGGTAGGGGGCAGCCGTATATATCTTCCACCATATATTTTAACAGCTGCCGGCAGCGAACAAACACGATTTCCATTCCGCACTCTGGGACCGCCGGATACCCATGCATCCCCGAGGCACCACAAAAGCGCCTGCCAGCCCCCCACACCACAAGGGCGGGCGGAGTAGAGCGGAACGGGCACCCTGGGAGAATGGTGGGAAGAAGGAGGCTGGAGTTCATTGGTATCTCACCGCAAAGGGCGCAAAGACCGCAAAGGATCCTACTGCACTGGCTTTGCGTCCTTTGCGTTCTTTGCGGTGCAGTATTTCATAAATAATATATTTTAACAGCCGCCGGCAGCGAACAAACACAACATCCACTTCGCACCCCCACACCACAAGGGCGGGTGGAGCAGACCGGAATAGCCCCCCCGCAAAAGAGAATTCAGGATAGTACACCGAGAATCAATTGTAAAGTATAATGGGAGATAAAGGATATCGGCCATAAAAGTTAGTTGAGGGACTACTTAACGATTATTAGA
>JAUVLO010000139.1 GCA_030600695.1 Methanosarcinales archaeon
CCAGATACCATCTCTTAGGCGAAGTTATTGTGTTTCCCTTTTTCTGATAATCAATATTCTTTTTCAAATTACCAAAGTCAAACGTTGCGACGGCACACCCAACCGCAGCAGAGCTGCAGGGTATAGTTATTAAGATTAAGGTATAAAAACCGGTGGCTGGCATCAATTGACTATTTTATTTAATACGCCTGAAAGGAGACAAATATTGTATAACAATCCCGCCGTCCCCTCGTCCTCTACCGTTGCAATGAAAGATGGAAGAAGTTATACTTGATTTATGGAAAAAAAAGAAGATAGGGGCATTAAAAATGCCCCTGATTGAATAATTCTACTGAGGTTTCTCGTACAGCTTGGTCTTGGTCCTCAGACTGCCGTCTTTCATGTGGGGCTGCCTGAACACTGCATCATTGCCCTTCTCTATCTCCCTGGCATCTATTGCCAGCTGGGCTGCAGCTCTCATCATCTCATGACCGGTCGCAGTTGTCAAGGTAACCTGCTCGATGTCTTTCATCATGAAGCAGGCCGGGAAGTTGATCTCTGCCACCTTGTCGGTCATATGCAGGGCTGCCAGTGCCTTAGCCTTGGCGTATGGATTATTAAATCCTGCACTCTCCACAGCCTTCTGGGCACTCACCAGGACATGGGGCAGTTCAAGGTCCTTACCAGCATCAGCCTGTGCAATGACACCATCAAATGCTTCCTGTATCAACCTAACCACACCGCATGTGGACAGCACTTTCATGGCATCGCTGTTAAAGCTGGCCATTTCCACGGGGTCAAGGAACTCGGTCTTGGCACCAATAAGTGGGTCCACTTTCATAACGATATAGCCGAATCCCGCATCTTCCAGGGCCTGGCGGTCATCTTTCTTGGTCGGGCCGTCAGATATCACGATTACTTTTTTATCTTTCCATATCTCCCGTGCCGCTGTGGGGCCTGGTGCAGATGAATTTGGGCTTATCATGACATAGAAATCAGCATCAAAACTCTTGAACTGTTCAGTGTCAGCAGCCTCATCCTTACCCATTTTGGCTCCCGTACCAAAAGACCTAACCTCTATTCCCTGTCTCGCAGCAATCTCATCAAGAATGAGATCGACAACCTGGGACATACCCAGGTTTCCTAATTTTATAAATCCTACTTTAGCCATATTGGATCACGAAAGTGAGATTGGATAATGTACTTATATGTTTTTTGGATTTGTCCTGATAAAAAACGCATAAAACCACATAAACATAATGATTAATATGGAACTATATTTTCGGAATCCTTATGGCAGAACAACAGAATTAACTCACGGTGACATTTATTGGTTAGGGTATTGGCCACAGGGACCTTTGATATTCTGCATCCGGGACATCTGTTGTATCTGGAAGAAGCAAAGAAACTGGGTGATGAGCTGTGGGTCATCGTAGCCCGCAGTTCCATGGTGAACCATAAACCAAAACCAGTGCTTTCCGATGACCAAAGGTTAAAAATGGTCGCTGCATTAAAAGTGGTGGACCATGCCGTACCTGGAGATGAACATGACATGTTCAAGCCACTTAAGGATATTCGACCCGATATTGTGGTCCTCGGGCATGACCAGCATTTCAATGCCAAAGAACTTGAGGAAAAAATCAGGGACAGGGGAATAAATGCGAAAGTTGTCAGGGTAACTGCTTATGAGCGGTGCAATACCTGCAGTACAGGGACTATCGTAAAATTGATCAGGGAAAAACAGTGAATTATAACTTTGGGAAATCTACCTCAAAGGAGTCGTCATCCTGGGATACCAGACATAAGTGGAACCCGCCGTTATTTTCGGTCCTGATAAAACCTTTCGGTGCCACCAGCATCTTTGGGACCTTCAATCCTCCCACTTTTTCGAACATAGTTTTCACACCGGCACCGGTCGCTGTTATTTTATTGGCAGTTGCTAAGGCTTCTTTTTCGAATCCCCTGGTGGAAATAAATATTCCTGCCTTTAAACTGCCCCAATCGTTCAGTGTGTGCTTGATATTTTCAAGCTGCTTTACAAAAATATCTATTTCATAGGCCCTGGGTGCCCTTTCAGTATGCCTCATAGCAAAAAGGATATTCCCTGAACCATCCTCCATAATTATATCAAAATCATGTTCCACATGACCTTCATGGAATTTCTGGTAGAACTTAACTGTCCTGACCCGTGGAATATTGTTCCAGATTTTTTTCAGGGAAACATTGTTCCCGGTTTCTGCAATACTAAAAAAATAATCACTGAAAAAATAGCTGACAAACTTGAATTCAAGTGTGTTCCTGATGTGCTCCTGAACTGATCTAGTATTTTCCCTTTTGGCAATTCCGGCAGGCATAGTTAGCTTTAATTCAGTATTATCCCTGGTAGCCTCTGCTATATTTAGTGTGATATGCTTATCAAGTGATTCGACGATCTTTGAAAGTGTGGAAGCATCTTCATTTCTATTTAGGACCAGTATTGTTACCTTGCTCATCAGGTCATGCATACTGCTTACAAGAGTCCTGGAAAGGCTCGGGTATATATCCACATTCCCACTGGCTTTAAGCAATTCATCCAGTGTTGATCCAGTGTGTTTACCATCGTTGTCAAGAAATATTGTAAGGATATCTTTACCTTTATAGAAATAGGCCACATATTTTCCGTCTGGTTTTTTCACTTCAATATATCCAGTGAACTTCTCTCCTTCCATTTTGGCAATAAGTTTTGGGAGGTTTGTAAATTCCGTGTCCAGGTCTTTGTGTTTCGGCTCTATATCATTCCTGGCCTGGGAATTCAATAACAGGGATAGTGCTGCTTTTTCCCCGGGCGGCAAGTAGATATCAATACTGGCATCACGATAGTTACTTAGAATATACCTGAAAGCTTCCTCATCGGTCTTATCCAGTTTATTGTTTACAATCCCTATCAGTTCACCCTGCCATATGAACATTACAGATGTGTTATCATTTATATGTACGAATATGCACCCTGAAAAGTTCTCATTACCCAGGTGATCAATTAGTTTAGCCAGCACAACATAATGTGATTTAAGATTCAGGTGTACAGGCTTGAATGTCTTGATAATCCGGATGATCCAGTCGATGTTCTTGTTAAACTCGCTGGTCTTTTTTGGCTTCGATGGGCCTTTTTTCATCGCAGTGATGAGATTTTCTATCCCTGATTTTTTTATGAATTTCTCAAGTTCTTCCTTATCAGTCAAATCAACTTCATTAACAGGCTCTGCCATTTCTACACCTTTTTATATATGGGAAAACTAACAAATGCGACGCATATTGAAATAATTATAATCATTTTAATTTATATGTATTTAGAACTTACCTCCAGTTAGTGTTTTGGTGTCGGTCACACCTTTTATTTGACGGATCCTGTTAAAAACAATATCGCTCAACTGCTCAAAATCCTTCACAGTAACCTTTGCAATAAGGTCATACTCTCCGAACAGCGGATAAATCTCTGGTATATCCGGCTCTTTTAATAGACGGTTGAACACATCCCGCTCCATGCCCGGGGTCACATTGATCAATACAAATCCCACTGACATTGAAAACACTCCTGTTAATTAGATTGTTGATTTCACAATATTTTTATAGATTGTTGACTTCACAATATTCCAATAGAATGTTGGTCAAATTCTATTTATATTTTTTTCAATTACATCTATCACCACAGGTCACTTTTTAAAAATAATCAACTTGTTCTTCGAATCTTATCGTAATATTATTAAGCATTTAACCGAATTTTGAGTCAAATTAATTGATTGGAACATAACCATACTTAGATAAAAAATGGAGGAAGTGATTTGCCAGACCATAAATATGTATATTTATTCAGTAAAGATAAGACCGAAGGCAATGCAACAATGAGAAACCTTCTGGGTGGAAAAGGCTCCCACCTGGCTGAGATGGCTAATCTGGGAATACC
>JAUVLO010000060.1 GCA_030600695.1 Methanosarcinales archaeon
GACGGCGTGCTGATACAATACATGGATGCCCCCTCGGATGATGATGTACTGCCTATGAAACTATTCATGGAAGCCCTGAATGTCAGGGAAGGATGGATACTGACAAGCATACCCGACGGTGATAGTCAACCGCTCAATAAATGGGAAAAAGATAACATATCTGTATTGACAATAAATGACCTGTAAATATAATGAACAATACAAACAATACGAACTGGAGTACTTATCCTGATGGCAGATACTGATACTGATAATAATAATGAAAAGAACATGGCAATTGATAAACGCATGCGCTCGGGAAGCGTGAACCTTGACGACCTGCTGGGCGGCGGGTTCGAACATGGTATTATCACACAGATATATGGTGCTTCCGGGACCGGTAAGACCAATATATGTATGCAGTTTGCTGTGGAATGTATAAGGACAGGGAAGCGGGTAGTGATAATCGACACTGAGGGCTTTTCTGCAGAACGCTTCAGCCAGATAGCAGGGAGTGATGCAAGGGAACTGGCAAAGGACCTCATCATCTACGAACCTGCTGACTTCCAGCAGCAGTACTCTGCGATCACGGATGTCGAAAAACTGGCAGGCACTGGTATCGGGCTGATCATCGTGGACTCGGCCACCCTCTTTTACCGGATGGGTCTGGTTCCGGATGATAACGGGAATGTGCATACCAGGCGGCAGCTGGTCGAGATGCTGGCAGGTCTTCACAGGCTGGCAAGGAAGTTCAACATGGTTGTGTTAATCACAAACCAGGTATATACAGACGTGGATAGCGGAGAACTGCAGCCTTTGGGCGGCAATCTCAGCGAACATCTGTCAAAGACTATTATCAAAATGGAACGGGCAGGCCGGGATAAGCGCAGGGCTACCCTGATCAAGCACAGGTCAAGGGCTGAGGGGCAGTCTGTGGAGCTTACTATTTCAGATAAAGGTGTTGAGTAGGGATTGCAATGAACGAGTTGTTGTTTACCGCTGCCATGCCTTTTAAACGCAAAGGGACAGATACCATTAAGGAGACCGAGTTTGTCATGGCTCTTTCAATGGACCTGGGCTGGTTCAAACCGGATACTGCCAGGGATTTAATCAGCTCAGCTATTGAAAAGGGCATTATTTCCAGGGAAGGGGGCATGCTCAAGGCACAGTTCGGTATCAATGACGTACAGATACCTATGGGTTTTAAGCCTGATGTATCCCTGTTCCGGGAGAAGGAGGTGTTCGAGCAGATCATTGAACGCATCATGAGCAATACAGGTCTTGAAAAGCAGAAGATCATTGCCGGGATCAATAAGAGCCGAAGCGAAAAAGGGGGGCTGTTCAGTATTGAGGTGTTGGGGATACTGATGGCAAGGGAATATGGTATCCAGGTTGATGACCTGATCGATAAATCGTACAGGGGTTTATTGAAGGGATAAAAATAAAAAATAAAAAAAATTGGGGGATGGGGGAAGGATTGTATGACGGATACGAGGGGGTGTTTTATCCAATTCCTTCCCGCTTGTTTATTGTACGATCAATGATTGTACCTTGAGTAAATATACTTGAGCCAAGAGCGGGGTGAAAGTAATCGGGATTGCCGGGGAAATTCGGTAGTGTCCTATGTTTCATGACCAAATGTCATATATATCTTATTCTTGAAAATCATGGGTTTACCTCCTGGACTCTACGACATTTTTTTAAAAATTATATTACTTTCAATCCGCTCTCTCTCTAAAAGTATAAAATGGGGGCAAATGATTTAGAACACGGATTTCACGGATCATACGGATGCACACGGATACGATTGATTCGGTTTTCGTGTTCAATCTGGAAGGAGAAAACAAAATGCTTCACGCCGAATTAACAAATAAAATTATCAGTTCGTTTTTCAAAGTCTATAACACACTTGGTTACGGGTTTTTGGAAAAGGTTTACGAAAATGCTCTTGTAATAGAATTGAAACGAGCAGGGTTTAATGTTTTACAACAACAAAATATCAAAGTCTACTATGAAAATCAGGCAGTTGGAAACTATTTCGCAGATATTATTGCTGACCAGGTGATCTTAGAGATCAAATCTGCTGAAAGTCTAAGAGAAGAAAATAAAGCTCAGTTGATCAATTACCTTAAAGCCACTGATAAAGAAGTCGGGCTATTATTTAATTTTGGTAGAACCCCGGAATTCAAAAGAGTGATATTTACGAATGACAGGAAAGAATGATTTGAATCAGAAATCCTAAATCCGTGCGTATCCGTCGAATCCGTGTCATCCGTGTTCCTTCCTCCTTGATGATTACTATTTCATAAATCAACAAATTCAATTAATATAGAGGTCACGATTTGTAGGACACTACCGGAAATTCCTGCTCTTCAGGAAATATTTACAATTTTACGATCAACCGGATGGCTCCTGTTCTCAATGGAACTGGAAACATTCCCGAGATACTTGCGTGCCGTATTTACTGCATCCTGTATCTCATGCACTCCGGGCCTGCTTGAAAAATCATTTACTGGTACATACCTGGTGATCTTGTACCTGATATCCCCGACCCCTGACAGGAAGCGGGCGATATTCCCGATCTCCCTGGCTTCCACAAATCCTGGAATGTAGACCGTGCTCACTTCAAAGTCGAATTCAAGGTCATGGAGCATCTGTACTGCCGCAAGCACGGTAGCGTTATCTTTTCCTGTGTACCACCTGTGCAGTTCTGGGTTAAGGGCTTTCAGGTCAATGTGTACGGTGATACCGCCAAGCTTCTCCAGTAGTGACCTGTCCAGCAGGTATCCATTTGTAGACAGGATGACCTTCTGCCCGTCCAGTTCATATATAAGTGACAGCAATTCCTGCCTGTAAAGGGTTGGTTCGCCTCCTGCCAGCATTACTTCATTCCCTGGTGGGATGTGTCCGGCTATGTGGGCCGCAGATACTTCAACGCCGCCGTTGTGCCGTTGGTTACTGAAACAGCCCCGGCAATTGAAGTTGCAGTCCGGTATCTGCACCGTGCATCGTGTATCTGACAGGGCAAGGTAGGATATGCGCATTGTGTGGAGGGTAATACCTGATAAAATATAACCTGTTCGTCTGCAAAGTGAAGTTGTTTGCTAATTTGGAAAAAGCATGGCATTTTGACCGGATTTACAGGATTTACAGGATGTTGACGTTGCGGTATATCCTGTCGATCCTGTCGATCCTGTCGATCCTGTCTAATAATTTTTAAATTGCCCTTGGATTTGAAGTGGATACCAAATTCGTCCATATGAAAATGCGAGCAACAGCAAGTATTTACTTGAAGATAGAGACTTTTTATTATTTCCTGGAACGGTTTTGAACCACAGAGAGCACAGAGAGCACAGAGAAAACAATAAAGCTCTGTGTTCTCTGTGCTCTCTGTGGTTGATTTTCTTTGCCATGATCTATGTCATCCAGAATAAATTAAAAAGCCTCTGAAGATAGGGCATAAAATATAAGTATTATCTCCAATTACTCTCAACTATGATTGTAAGATACCTGGGGCACTCTGCTTTTTTGATCGAAGACCTGCTGTTAGACCCGTTTTTAAGCGGCAATCCCACCTGTAAGATAACACCTGATGAGGTTAATTGTAACATCATCTGCCTGACCCATGACCATGATGACCATATAGGAGATGCTTTCGAGATCGGAAAGCGCAACAATGCAGTGATTGTAGCCATTCATGAAATTGCGAAGTATGCCTCTTCCAGGGGGCTGAAGACTGAAGGGATGAATATCGGCGGCACAATAACTGTTGGTGAATGGGACATCAAGATGGTAGAGGCACTGCATTCATCTGGTATGGGTCATCCGGCAGGATTCATCCTGAAGCACCGGAAGTTTGGCAGAACCATATACCATGCCGGGGATACGGGGCTGTTCAGTGATATGAGATTGATAGGGGATGAGGGGATTGATATTGCCATGCTGCCGATCGGGGATAGGTACACTATGGGAATCAGGGATGCGCTGCGGGCGGTTGACCTGATAAGGCCAAAACTTGTGATTCCCATGCATTATGGGTCGTTTCCTGCGATATCAGTAAATCCCGAAGATTTCAGGCAGGATTGCCCGGTCGAGGTTGAGATATTCAAAATAGGTGAAGAGAAGGACCTATGAAATACCAATAAAAGAAGTGGAATGAAGAAAAACGCCCGGACCGGGATTCGAACCCGGGTCGGAGGCTCGACAGGCCTTCATGATAGTCCCCTACACTATCCGGACGCTATGAAATCCGTGTATCTACACGATGTTTCGGGTACTTCTGAATGCGATTCATTACATTTAAGCCTTACGTTGGACCACTGATATCTACCGCAAATACTTTTCATTTGGAATTTGCCTGAAGGGTTAGTATGGGACAAGCGATACCGGGAAAAACTTAAAATACAAAATGAAACTGTTCAGAATATGGGTTTATATATTAAACACGTCAAATATCCTTAATCCGGATGGACGATATGTACAATGTAATGTGTGAATGGCAAGTGATTATGTTTAAATTGGCAGGATAACTTGAATATCCGCAACTCATATACTTACACATTATCCTGAAAGTGGGTGTCAATCAAAATGAATTACAAAATACTGCCAGTCATAATACTTCTCATTGCAGTCATTTTAGGTAATGCATGTATAGAAAAGGCCGACCTGCAAACCAGCCAGGAAAAAATAACTGTTGTAGTCAGCATCCTGCCACAAGCTGATTTTGTAGAGCAGGTCGGCGGCGATAAAGTAAAAGTCATTGTCATGATATCACCCGGGGCCAGCCCAGCTACCTATGAGCCCACTGCAAGTCAGCTAAAGGCAGTCAGCAGTGCCAAAATGTATGCCAAAGTGGGTTCAGGGATTCCGTTCGAAGAAGTCTGGCTGGACAAGATCAGGTCCGTCAACCCGGATATGCTGCTGGTTGACACATCAGCAGGCATCACACTAATAGCAATGGAAGCACATCATCATGATTACGAAAATTCAGGGCATGATGGTGATGAACATGGTATGGATCCGCATATCTGGTTATCTCCTGCAAATGCTAAGATCATGGTGCAGAACATCTGTGATGGCCTGGTCAAAATCGATCCTGCCAATAAAACGTATTACGAACAGAATAAAGAGCAGTACATCCATGATCTTGAACTGCTTGACCTGGAGATCAACGAATCCCTATCAGGCTTTGAGAACCGTGCCTTCATGGTTTTCCATCCTTCATGGGGCTATTTCGCACGCGACTACAACCTGACAATGATAGCAGTTGAGGTCGAAGGCAAAGAACCAAGTGCCAGTGGCCTGGAGCATTTGATCAAGACCGCTAAAGAGAATAATATCAAGGTCATCTTTGTCCAGCCCCAGTTCAGTACAAAGAGTGCAGAGGTAATAGCAAAGGAAATCGGGGGTAATGTTGTACCCGTAGATCCCCTGGCAAAAGACTATATAACAAATCTGCGCAAAGTTTCTAATACAATTACTCAAGGTCTGACATGAACATGAATGCCGATGTTGTCGTTATCAAGGATGTCTGGGTGCATTATGACAGTATACCCGTACTCGAAGAGATAAATCTTGTTATAAAAGAGCACGATTTTTTAGGCATCATAGGAGTGAACGGGGGAGGAAAGAGCACTCTGCTTAAGGTTATATTAGGATTGGTAAAACCCAGTAAAGGGACAGTCACAGTTTTTGGTGATACCCCTCAAGTATCCAGGAAATACGTTGGATATGTACCTCAATACAGCCTTTTTGATCTGCAATTCCCTGTGAGTGTCTGGGAAGTAGTTTTGACAGGGCGCCTGGGTCATACCGGTTTGTTCAAACGATACAGTGAAGAAGATAAAAAGGCGGCTTTGGATGCACTTACAGAAATGGATATGCTTGAGTATAAAGATAGACAGATCGGAAAACTCTCAGGCGGGCAGCGGCAGAGAGTTTTCATAGCAAGAGCACTGGCTGCTAATCCGAAATTGCTTTTGCTGGATGAACCTGCAGCAGGTATAGATATGGTCATGCAGGAAGAATTTTATGAATTGTTGGAAAAACTAAAAACTAAAATGGCGATTGTCCTGGTATCGCATGATATCAGTGCGGTTTCAGTTTATGTGGATAAGATCGCCTGTCTGAACCACAGGCTGTATTACCATGACTCAAAAGAACTGACTGCTGAAGACCTGGAAGCTACATATCATTGCCCTGTCGAGCTGATCGCCCACGGTGTTCCGCACAGGGTACTGAAGAAACATTAAGAAACATTGAAGGGTTTTTACATGATGGAACTGCTGCAGTATGAATTTATAAGAAATGCCATTATGGCTGGCATACTTGCCAGTATTTCCTGCGGCATTATCGGGGTTTATGTGGTGGTGAAGCGAATCGTCTTTATCAGCGGCGGGATTGCCCATGCATCCTTTGGGGGTATCGGGCTCGGATACTACCTCGGGATCAACCCAATTCTTGGAGTACTGCCGTTCAGCATTGCTTCGGCGCTGAGCATGGGGTGGGTGAGCAAACGGTCCAGGCTCCCGGAAGATACTGCTATTGGGATACTGTGGGCGATGGGAATGTCGATCGGGATCATCCTTGTCAGCATGACACCAGGCTACGCTCCGGACCTGATGACCTATCTGTTCGGGAATATCCTGACAGTGCCGTTCTCTGATATCGTCCTGATGCTGGTACTCGATGCGATCATTATCCTGGTGGTGTATTCGTTTTATAAGGAATTCCTGGCACTGTGTTTTGATGAGGAGTTTGCAACCGTGCGCGGCGTTCACGCAGAGCGCCTGTACCTGGTCCTGTTATGCCTTATTGCTCTCACCGTTGTGGTACTGATACGGGTGGTGGGTGTGATCCTGGTCATTGCCCTGCTGACGATCCCTGCGGCTATGAGCCGGCAGTTCACTTCAAATCTTAAAAAGATGATGCTGCTTTCTATCCTGTTCGGTGCGGTTTTTAGTAGTGGCGGGATATGGCTGTCGTATCTGTTCGACGTGCCGTCAGGGGCTACGATCGTCCTGGTCATGTCTGTCGTTTACCTGCTGTATTCACTTGTGAAAGGTATTAGCAGTTGAGCTGCTTGTCCGGCCATAACATCCCTGCGTGTTGGATGGCAGTAATGGCACAATTATAGTTTTTCCATAGCCTTTTTAAGATGACGACCTGCATTATCCAGGTCTTCTGCTGCGGATAACAGTTCATCTTTCACTTCATGCATGCCCATATTCCCTGCTTCATCCGCCTGTTTCATGTAACCTGCAGCATGGCTTTTATTATGCTCTGACCAGTGTTCAAGTTTTATTTTCAGCTTTTCCGGTTCCATATTATATCATCGCTCCACGCATTTTCCAGACAATGCTGTACCCGATGGCTCCTATTATAAGTCTACTAATAGTTTTGATAATTGCGGAGTTAAAAAAAACCTGATACCGTGAAATGACGGTACCATAAACAGTTTTTCAAGTTTATAACTTATATCTCTGCGGGAACTATGGTATTTAGTTTTACGTGCTGGAGACCTTTATTTCTTACAAGATTCTCGAATATTGCCTTCATTCTTTTTCCTTCACCCTTCAGGATTATCACTTCCATGCAGTGGTCATGATCCAGGTGAAGGTGGACAGTGGACTGGATAATATCTGTGTATTCATGCTGGATATTTGCAAGTAGATCCTCTACGCCCCGCTGATTATGGTTATATGCCAGGGTTATGTTGCCAGCTCGATCCCCTTCTATGTCACTCATCCAGTCATAATACCTAATATAGCCCCTGATGGCATCCCTGATGCCTTCTGACCTGGATGAGTATCCCCTGCTATTTATTATGACATCAAACTTGTCAAGCAATATATCCGGAAGAGAAACTCCGATTCTTGATAATTCAGATTCCATTTTGAAATAATCTCCATCTGTTTATTTAAATTAGAATTGCTTCTTGTTTTTATATGTTCCTATATACATGATATATACATGAAGGTTTTCATTTTTTGTGGCTGTCATAAAGCTTGGTATTTGTAATACATAATACTATCTTTATGTCCATCTGTACATGTTAGCTATTTAATCCTTCAACTAATGATCAGCCGCAGAAGGACGTGAAATTAATTCTTGTGATCATTATTGTGATTATTATTATAATAATTCTTATGATCAGTGAACATTTCATGTGGGAATATTATAACACAAAATGATTTGACAGACCTAACTATCTGGAAATTTTTTAAATTTATTCGGCCAGGATTTCAATAGGTGAAGTAAATAATGTGTTAGTATTAAAATCTCTTCCAGTGATGATTCCTTTGATCATAGTGTTATTATTGGTCGGTGTTTGAATAGTAACGGTATCCCCTACACTGAAATGTTCCATATTTCCAATTATTTTTATCGAACCTGAATAAGTGGAATTGTCTTGTGGATTTAGCTTGATCTCACAGATTGTGACATCTTCTAATTTTGTTCTATTCAGATGCATATTGAGATTTGATTTATTATTCGATGAAAATCTTTCAAATGCTTTCGCTATCGGAATATAGCCACCCTTGGGGCCGGTTATTCCTTTGATCATTTTTAACATTTTCAGGATTTGCATATGATTCCTGATCGTTCCAACATTCAGGCCAGTGTTTTGTGCGACTTCTGATGCCTGAAGTGGCCTTTCGTTCTTATTGTAGAGGTATATTAAATTGGACAATATTTTTTCCTGGGTTAGAGACAGATTCATGTTATCACCTGAAATATCAATAATTGGAATTGTTACTGAGCAAAGTGTCTTTGGTACAGCATTTTGCATTTTGTTCTATAAACTTTCCCGGGATCTGCTTTATGTTTATATATCCCACTATA
Source organism: Methanosarcinales archaeon (assembly GCA_030600695.1). GTDB lineage: Archaea > Halobacteriota > Methanosarcinia > Methanosarcinales > Methanocomedenaceae > Methanocomedens_A. The sequence goes on from JAUVLO010000060.1 coordinate 8,824, forward strand.
TGCCTGGTTAACCAGTCGATTAATTACAAACACCTGGTTCAAAGTATCCCATTTACTTTCAGAACTTTTCTTTACATTTTCTTTCATATTAATACCCATCCATGCAGTAATAGCAATTAGTAATACAGACTTTTAAGTTTGTGTTACTAATGTCGTATAATAATGCCATAATATAAAAGATTATTGCATTTTTCCTGTAAACAACCAGATCACAAAAAGTTGGGCTCCTGATTTGGGTCTTACCAACCCCTGTTCATACCCCTTGTCCATACCCTGTTCATACCCCTGTCAGGCGGATATTTTCAGGTAGTAAGTATTATCAAATTGCATGTGAATTATCCATTCATGAAAATAACTGTTATCTCTGACACCCATTTAAAACCAGGCCAGCCCATCGAAATACTGCCCCGTCCCCTACTGGATATGCTGGCCTCTTCTGATATGATAGTCCATGCAGGGGATTTCGTATCCCTCCAGTGTTATAATGAATTGCAGGATATCAACAACCTGGTGGGCGTGGCAGGTAACATGGACTCCAGGGAGATCAGGCAGCTGCTGCCGAAGCATACCACCTTTGAGGCCGAAGGCATCCGTATCGGTGTGACACACCGGGGCCAGCTCTCAGTAGTTGATATGACGGGACTGGGTTATTTTGCCAGGGAACTGGAAGTTGACCTGCTGATCTTCGGGCACATCCACAGGCCCCGGCTGCACAAAAGCGGGGATATTACTTTATTGTGCCCAGGCAGCCCAACTTCGCCCAGGCAGTCTGAGCCCGGTGCGGCCGAGCTAGTGGTTGAGGACGGGGAGGTTTCGGCGGCTATTGTTAATTTCCAGGGCAAGGTCTGCGACAGCATAGAGTTTGCACGGTCGCTGGGCAGGGATTGATCTTCAATTACATCCACAACTGAAAAGTACCGTTTATTGTTCTGCGGTTCTCTCTACTTACACAAATATCCTTATCACATGACATACAGGCATGTCGTTACCTGATATCTGCTTATAGAATAAATATAAGATCGATACAGAAAGTATAAATTACTCTGGGAAATATAAACAACTCAGGCATTATTATGTATAAAGAAACTGAAAACAAATTTAAACAAAGGACAGCCATCCTCATCGATGGGCAGAACATATACTTGTCAGCAAAAGCAAGGGGCGCAAAGCCGGACTATAGTGTAGTCATAGATTCAATGGTATCAAGGGAAATTACCAGGGCAATCATCTATAATGTCTCGCCCGAAGGAATAGACCAGTCCAAGTTTGTTCAATTTATGGAAAATCTTGGTTTCGAAGTAAAATCCAAAACGCCCAGAAGACTTCCTGACGGTTCCATCAAAGCAGACTGGGATATGCAAATTGCAATCGATGCTTTTTCGCTTGCCAATAAAGTGGATGTTATGGTAATTTTAACAGGCGATAGTGACTTTGTACCACTTGTCTATGCACTTCAATCCAAAGGCGTGAAAGTCGAAATAGTATCATTTATTGAAAATACAAGACCTGAGTTGATGTCAGCTGCTGATAAATATTTTGAAGTAACTGATGAAATGCTGATATATGACTGAGAGGATTTCTTTTGTCCGCTTTTTATTGGTCAGTGGTATCCACTTCAAATTAAATGGTAATTGTTCATAGTGCCCGGAACTTTGAGGACAGATCAATGAATCCCATAACCACCTTGGAGCCCAACCCAAAAGCCAACGTCGTGGTTTCATGGACAGGCGGGAAGGACGGCTGCCTTTCATGCTATCAGGCCAGATCAAATGGTTTCAATGTGACCCATCTCCTGAATTTCAGGGACACAAAGAAGAAAGGCTCACATACCATCAATCCAAAACTCCTGTCTGCCCAGATGCAAGCCACTGGAATCCTGTCCATGCAGGCAGACTTCATATCCTACGAACAGGAATTCAAGAACGTTGTACGGGAATTGAATGACAACAATGCGGCAATAGAAGGCGCAGTGTTCGGGCATATCCGGACCCATGGCTGCCTTGTGGACCGGATATGCAATGACCTGGGTGTAAAGCTAATAATGCCGCTATGGAAGCGTGATCATGAACAGATCATATCAGACCTGTTAGAAGCTGGATTTGAAACAATCATAGTCAGTGTAAAAGCCGGTCTGCTTGGTAAGGAATGGCTGGGACGCACTATAGACCGCAAATTTGTAAGAGACCTTCGCAGGTACAACAGTGCCATTGACCCTTGTGGCGAGGACGGTGAGTTCCACACCTTTGTCATTGACGGTCCGCTATTCAATCACAGGTTGAAGATACTGGACAGCAAGAAGATACTGGAAGACGGATACTGGTTCCTGGATGTCTCACAATTTGAAGTGGAAGAAAAATAAATGCCGGGCTCACGATGTCAAGCTTACGGTGCAAAGCTTACGATGCCAGACTCCATTAGTCATCGGTTAAGGAGTTTGACTGACTCGATATGTATCGTTTTCCAAAGAACCAATGATTTTTTATGATTAACCAATTTAGTTTGAATAGAACACAGATGACACGGATTAGACGGATTAGACGGATTTTCACGGATTTATTTTCGTATCCGCGCGCATCCGTGTCATTCGTGCAATCCGTGTTCTATCAC
>JAUVLO010000140.1 GCA_030600695.1 Methanosarcinales archaeon
TCGGTTGTCACTTCGACAGTCAGTGCTGCTGAAGCCGAAGACACAAACAACGATACCAGTACAAGTGCAGTCAATATTGCAATGCATGATTTAAACTTAAAATCTATATTTTTTTCATTCATTATACTCACCAAAATGCTAATCATAACCTCTATTTTATTTTCAAAAATGTATAATTACTAATGTAGATTATTGACAGCGTTGACTATATAAGATTTACGGAATGTTCATAATCAGATTTTTATATTAAAGAAAATATTTATTACAATATCATGGTTGAGAAGCTTATAAAATTCCAATAATCCGGAAATAAGAAAAAAAATTGTAATCCGCTATTTAATATCTTCTTCTTTAATCATTTGGAATGGACCCGTCAGCTCAACCTTCATAATATCCCCTTCGACCATAACTTCGTACTGTGAAAAACCTCTCTCAGGGCCGGTACTGGCAAGCTGCTGGATGTGTGAGGAGGTATTGGCAGACGGATTATAATAAATCGTCGTCCTGGTAAATGAGCCGTCATCATTCCTGTGCAACCCCATATAATACATATCCGCAAACTCAACCAGGGAGTTCACAACCTGGTATTCGGAATAATCATCAGAATAATTAAGCACAGGGCTAAATGTATCATAGGCAGTTGGTGGAACATCAAAGCTCTCAATAATAGAAATAACAACTTCTGCTGATTCGCGTGTTGGTGTGAAAATTGTCGGCTCGCCCATGACATTAGTACCGGCGGTATCGGTTCGTAACAGGAGCAGGTACTGGTTATCATTTGAAGGTAGCCCAATATATTCAAAGGATACTATTTTCGGGGTCATAGTGCTAAGCAGCAAGAATTCATTGTTGAAGTCCTGGGCAAAATATATCTGATTGGAAGAGGTCATGTACAGGTTGTCCACTTCGCCTCTATTCCGCACATAAACAGTGGTCAGGTTCAAAGGTAACTGCTCGTTCCACGGTTCCAGGGCAGTGGACTCGATATATTCCACATCAAGGAATTGGGCAGCATAGGTCTGCGGATTTGACATCTGCAATCCGTCTGCAATAGAATTAAAGCTGTGGAATACCTGCTTTCCGCCAACATTGAAATACTCAGTCTGGGGATTGTTAATGCCTGGTTGGTTATTATCCTCCTCACTTGAATCGTCAGTGCCTATGAAATAAGCAACAGACGATAGGATCATTGACAATATCATAAATGCAGCTATGGCCTGGACACCGATTTTTGGATTCATTTTCAACCGTTCCTCTTACTATGGGCATTAATGTTTAATAATATATAATAACTGTTTGTTTGTATCCACTTCAAATTAAATGGTAATTGATCATAGTGCCCGGAACTTTGAGACACAGATTACACTGATTACACAGATTGATAGTGGTTGTGAAAATCAGTGTAATCTGCGAAATCTGTGTCTACATTAATCTTGCATTTGACCATACTTTTTGAAGTGGCTACGTTTGTTTTGTGATAATGTATACTAAAGTGATATAGTATGTGGTATGGTCCTATGCAAACAGGTTTTTATGGTTGCACTACCTTAATTGCTGCATTGAAGGATTGATATTATGCCAGTTGATGTATTTTTCAGGTCAGCAGAGGACGTGGGGGCAAAAACCAACCATCTCGACCAGATAAAGGAATTGTTCCTAAAAATATCCCCAGTCAAGGAAGGCGACATCGTAGCCGTCAAGATACACCCCGGAGAATACGGGAATACCACATATATCAGGCCGGTGCTGGTGCGCACAGTTGTCGACCTGGTAAGGGAAGCGGGCGGCATCCCATTTGTCACCGACACCACAACACTGTACAAGGGCATGAAACTCAATGCTGCAGACCTGATATGGGCTGCCGCCATGAACGGTTTTACCCAGGCCAGCATGAATGCACCCTTCATTGTAGCGGATGGACTGCTTGGGGATGATGCTGTGAAAGTGGATATAGAGGGCTCGATACTGAAGAATATCACAGTAGCATCAGCCGTCGCAAAGGCGGATTCAATGATAGTTTTATCCCATGGCAAGGGACATCCCGGCTCAGGCTTCGGGGGCGCTGTGAAGAACTTAGGGATGGGGTGCCTGGATAAGGAAGGTAAAACAAAAGTTCATGAAGTAGGTAAGCCCACCATTGACCCTGAAAAATGTACCGGCTGCGGCGACTGCATAGATATCTGTGCCTGGGACGCCCTGGTATTGGGGGACACACATGCCAGGGTGGACTGGAACCTGTGCCGGGGAGAACTGGCATGTGTGGATTCATGCCCGCAGGAAGCAATTGTTGCACCTGATAATGTGGATGTGGAGATGCAGAAGCTGCTGGGTGAGGCAGCACTTGGCCCGATCAAATGCCTGTCGGGCAGGATAGGTTACATCAACTGGATATATGACCTGACCCCAGGCTGTGACTGCTTCAATTTCTCTGCACCCCATTTTGCCGATGATGTGGGTATTACGGCATCAACCGACCCGGTGGCCATCGATACGGCAAGTGTGGACCTGATAAATAGGAAAATGGGGCATCATGGAAGGAGTATAACCGATGTGTGGGGAGTAGACCCGGTCGTACATCTGGAGTATGCTGAGCAGATCGGTTGCGGGAGCATGGAATATTTCCTGGTGGAATAAGTTTTCTAACATTTCCCCCAGTCTATTCTCCAAACTTCCAAGTGTTATCATCACATAAGTTATATTTATACTTTCAAGAAAATGCTCACTTCGTTCGCATTTTCTAAGCCTGTAGGAAAGTATATACTTTCCTATACGTGTACAAATACACATTATAAAATTTTTGCTTGAACTGTGATATACACCGAAATGTTTATCCACTTACAACACATAGTCATCATTATGAGTATAATTATGATTAAAATTTGCAATAATAATTATAATTTATAAATATATTAAACAGTAAATAATATACTTAAGGGGATATCTTTACAATGACTGGCATTGATGACATTCTATCAAGTAGTGATGAGATTGTTTACGATGGGAATATTGATAATACATTAGACGACGATATAATTTTATCATCTGCCGGCAAAACAAAGCAGATTGAAACGGAAACAGAGACCCTTCTCGAACATGAAGAAGAAAAGGCATTCATAGCACCAGAAACTACCCAACCACATCTTGCCCCTAACATACTTTCAAGTGGGATATATGTGCTTGACAGGAGCATTGGTGGTGGTATCCCGGGTGGTTCAGTGATCTATATTTCGGCTTCCACCAAGTCCATGTCCGAAGTATTCCTATACCAATTTACACAATCACGTAAGACTTATTATTTTTGTACAGAAAGGCGTCCTAAGTATGTACAGCGGGATATCGAAAATATGAACTTCGACACATCCCAGATTGTTTTTGTTGATGTATATGGATCATATTTCATGTCTCCGCATGGCGAGATGATCGACAATGTGGGTAATGAGTATGTGGATGCCAAAATAGTCGAATTCATGGAATATAACCTCAAGTCAATCCTTTCTGAGGAAACCGAAGGTGAGATTAACATAATCGTTGATACATTCACTTTCTTTATGAACCTCAATTTAAACTCCGGTATAATCAGGAGATTGATGAATATTATTTATGAAACCACAAAGGAAACCGGCGGTCTGACATTCCTTTATTCACTGAAGGATTCTCACGACCAGAAGCTGGAAAATGAGATCGTCAATACTTGTGATGCCGTTTTCGAC
>JAUVLO010000070.1 GCA_030600695.1 Methanosarcinales archaeon
GAATGGATGTACCTGTTGCTGTTTTTGAGCGGCTTGGATACCGGGATGAACGGGTGGAAGTGGGAAGTGTAAGTGAACCGCCATGTGTGAATTCCGGGTTGTATTGCATTATGGTGGGATATGCGATAGTGTGAAGATAAATCCTGCAATATTTGTTGTATTGTATCTGTTTGAGAACAAACGGTTGAGAAAGATATTTTTCCTGAATATCATGACCATCATAATTGTTGTCAAGGTGGTCCCATTGTTATTACCCGGATTCCTTCCTACTATCATTGAATACATATTCAAATGATGGCCAGTTTCCCGTCATAATTTTTCCCAGCGATGACGGGCTATTTCACCATTCCAAGGAAATAACAATGTATCCTCAGGTCGTCAGTAAGTTCCGGGTGGAATGCCAGCCCTAAAATATTTCCCTGCCTGGCTGCCACTATCTTATCGTTAAAACTTGCAAGCACTTCTACATCCGGTCCCACCCTGGTGATCACAGGGGCACGGATGAACACCACATTATACGGTGAATCCAGCATCGATATCTCAAGCGGTATTTCAAAGGACTCCTTCTGGCCGCCGAAAGCATTACGGTCCACACTGACATCCATTAAACCCAGGAGCTTCTGCCCTGTCCGCTTGACCTGCTCGCCGCCATCCTTTGCCAGCAGTACCAGGCCGGCACAGGTGCCCATTATGGCTTTGCCTGCGGCGGCGGCCTCCTTGATCTCTATATCGATGCCCTCACGGGCCATGAGCCGCCCAAGTGTGGTGCTCTCGCCGCCGGGCAGGATGATGGCGTCGCATGTTGGGATGGTGCCGCTGTGGCGGACAGGGAGCACTTCTCCCCGAATGCCCATGTCTTCCATTGCTTTGTGAGCAGATTCAATGTGTTCTTCCACATTTCCCTGTATCGCAATTACTGCAATTCTCATAGTATCATTTTTATGAGTATCGTTTGTATGAAGTTTGTTTTTCACGAAGACCTATTCAGAATCTGCTTCCATAAATACTTTAGTTTAAAAGGAATATAGAATATATCAAGTGATACTATGGCACTAAAATGGCATTATTTGTACTTGAAGGAGAAGAGGTCTCCCGTTAGAATGGTCGCCATTCGCATTGCCCTTGTAATGGCCTTCATTCTAATACTTGCTTTTATCATGTGGTTTCTTGAAAACCATTTTGATCCGGGTGGAATGCTTGACCATAATGATCCAACAGGCGTGTTTAGCTTTATTGATGCCCTATATTTCACAATGGTTACGGTCATGACAGTAGGCTACGGGGACATCGTGCCAGTCTCACCTCTCGCAAGGATGTTGGATACTTTTCTTATCACACCCGGGAGGATGTTTGTGTGGATGATATTCATTGGAACAGCTTATCAATTCGTATACCAGCAATATCTAGAAGAAAGGGAGCTGAAGAAGTTGCATAAAAAACTTAACAATCATATTATTATCTGCGGCTATGGCATGACAGGTCAGGCCGTTGTGGACGAACTGCTCAACAAAAAATATGACATAGAACAGTTAGTGGTTATTGACAATAATGAAGAATTCATACGGTATGCAGCAGACAACAATATTACCTCAATACTTGGCTGTGCAAGCAAGGAGAACATACTCAAAAAAGCTGCAATAGAAAAAGCACAAACCATAATAATCACAACCGGAAGGGATGACACCAATGTGCTGATCGGTCTTTCAGCAAAGAACCTTAACCCCGACATAACCATTATTTCAAGATCGAACGAAATAGAGAATAAAAAATTACTGCGCCAGAGCGGAGCAGACTACATTATCACACCATCTATAACCGGTGGAAGACTGATGGTCCTGGCGATAAAAAATAAACTCTCAACAAAAGTCCTTGATGACCTTTTAACATCCAGATACGGCGTTGATGTGAACGAGAGGGAAGTAACAATGGAAGAGATCGGTAAGAAACCAAAAGACATCCTGAGGATAGTGGTTATAGAGGTTAACAGAGGAGGTACGATATACCCGGCTTTCGAACTTGACAATATAAGCCTTGAAAAAGGGGACTGGATCGTATTTATCGAAAAAGTGATCTGAAATTTAAATTAATGAAATGTGGAAATAATAGTAGAGAGAGGTAAACGATGATCGGAGTTCGACCATAAGCTTTGGTGGAACTTCGTATACACCAAAACCGTTATCTGAAATTATCTTCATGTTGGTGTCAAAGTTTATGAGGTGATGTTATGTATCCCCGTATTTCAATCGATCCAAAGATTTGCCACGGGCCAGGCTTGCATCAAAGGGACCCGTATCCCTGTCCACCAGATCATACACATGCTGGCCAATGAAGACACAATTGAGGAACTCCTGGACGAATATCCTTCACTCGAACGGAAGGATATTCTTACTTATCTTGACTACGCAGCATCGTGAGGAACTCCACCATGGCATTCTAATTGTGCGCCTCAAACAGCCGAATCGACACAAAATTCACGAGCGCGTCATGCAAGCAATGGCCCTATTTGCAGCAGAGGAGTGGTGTGATTCGCTGGTTGTGATGCGGGATGTCAACAACCCCGGACGACGCTTCGCTCTGTCTGAGGGCATTGGGAGGATGCTTGATGTTTAATAAAAATATTGATATCTTTAATTAACGTCGCTGATACTCTATATGAGGCATTTTAGGTGCAAGATATATTATGAAACCGTTAAGATTATGTATAATTGATTCATATATATAGTTGAATCAATTAGATAGATGGAGTAAATATGAAGATTTGTAGAATAGTTAAAACAAAAGAAAGTAACGGTGTTCTAAATATTTCTTTTCCTAAAGAAATCCAAGAACTAATGGGTATAAGTAAAGGCGATATTTTTGAAATTACTTTCAATGATTTGGATCATGACAAATTATCTTTAACTAAATTTGAATTAGAAAAAAATAATATATGGTTCATTATTGGTGATCGACATAATTGGCCTCGCCTCATTAAACATCATGAATGGGATTTAGAAAATGATAAATCTCGTGATTTAAAGTTATTTGAATCAATTAAACCTAAAGATATAATATTAGCATATTATAAAAGTCCTGATAAATGGATAAAGCACATATTAATAACAAAACAAGGATACAATTCTGAAACTAAGACTATCGATATCTATAACTTACATAATATAATAAATCCTATCACATACGACGATTTTAATAAACTTAAAATATTGCATGAATATTGTGCAATGAATAGAAGGTCAGTGGTTCCGGTTCTACCTAAAGATTGGAATATTATAAAAAATAAAATCTTTAAACAAGAAAATGTTGATATAAAATCGAAGATTGCTTCATTTTCAAATAATATTTGACCTTTTTAGAGTAAATGCAATTCTACAAAAAACCATTATTAGAATGCGATTTAACATGTATGTATGGAAAAGATGAAACATTTTATTTTTCAACATCTTATCCGAGCATAAATCCCCCATCTGGCAGAGATCACATCTTTTTTACGCTCTGTTTTTATGGCAGTTGAAAATTTTTTCCCACATAATATTGAAGATGTGACAGTATTACCAGTTGTTCTAGGAAGACCTGGTGAGATAGAAGAAAAGCTGGTGATTTGGATTAGCCATAATGAAGAAGATTTTAATATATAGGATTTATTTATATGAAAGAAATGAGAGAAAGACAAAAACACCGCCTTGAATACCTTAAAAAAATATATGAGATATCTGATGGAGGTTATCATAATCCTATTCCTCAATTTAAAGCAGGCGAAGAGCTTGGATATAGTGAAATATTGTCGAGCAAAGTAGAACGTTATTTAGTAGGAGATGGCTTGATTGAATATTTTGCCTCTGTGGGAGATGGTCGGAGAGGAGTTTGGATAACTCATGAAGGGATTGTAGAAGCTGAGAAATATATTGATCTAATTGAACAAAAATACGATTATGAAGTCGTTTTATCATTTGCTGGTGAAAAGCGCGATTATGTTGAAAAAGTGGCTAAAATTCTTTCTGAAAATAAAGTCAAAGTATTTTATGATGGATTGGAAGATGAAATAGTAGAATTATGGGGAAAAGAATTGCCTGAAGTATTTGAAGATATTTACGGAGGAAATGCTCGCTATTGTGTTATGTTTATTTCAAAAGAATATGCTGAAAAAATATGGACAAATGAGGAAAGAAGAAGCGCAATATCAAAAGCAATAAAAGCGAATAATGAATATATTCTACCAGCACGTTTTGATGATACAAAAATTCCTGGAATAAGAGAAACAGTTAGCTACATAGATCTGTCGAAGTATTCACATGAAGATCTTGGTAGATTTATTTTAAAAAAATTAGGATCTCAATAGAGAAAAATGAATTGGAATCATAATATGATACTAATTTGCGCCTGTTTACTTAAATATTTAAATCGCGCCTTATTATTAATATAAATTATTACAGATTCTTCAAATCCTTTTCGAGCATAAATTTTCCATCTCGCAGTCACCGGAATATCCCGTACAAACTACCTGGCCTGTATGTGGCGATATTTTAGTTTTATCCCCCGCAAGACCCCCAAAAGAGCCCCGCAGAAAACAACCCTGCCCTACCTCATCGAATCCCTGACGATCTGCGCCGTGCCCCCGGCATTGAACGCCTTCAAGAACACCAATGTCTCAGCATACGCCAGCGCAGTAATGGCCTGCTTCGTATCCTCGTTCACTCCATATATCCTGTCAAAGAACTGCTTAATAGCCATCTTACTGAACTTGCCGAACACCTCATTATCAGCCTTACCCTTACCCTGCTCCCTGTAGGTCTCCAGCGTCCAGTTCCAGACATCACTGTACAGTTCAGGCTCATACACCTTGAACAAATCCCACACCAGATTCTGGTAGAACGTAGCCACATTACCCTTAACAACATCCCCGCGCGGGAAATAATTGTGAATCAGGTCGCGGGGCGTACCCGTAATACCGTGCTGGGCAATCCTCACATCCAGGTTATGGTCCCTCAAAGCCTTAGCCACAGCTATGGTCCGGGGGATATCGATAGACACCTGCTCGATCAGGTTCCCCTCAGCATCATAAGTATTGCCGTGGGCACTGCCGTTGGCAATAGCCAGCACATGGGGCTTGATGCCGTTCTCGTTCAGCGCCGTAATAAATGTGACTCCCTCCTCGGGACTGGTCAGCACCCTGCCAGACTCGTCCTCCCGTCCTATCTCACCGACCTCAACCTCAAGGCCGTACCCCCTTCCTGCCATCTTCTCTTCGATATGCTTTCCAATCTCTGTGGTAGCATTGATATTATCGGCCAGCTCCTCCCTCAGGTCCCCGCCCTGGAAATTGAACAGGTGGGACGCATCAATAGCAAAAGAGGTGAAACCCGCATCTATCTGGCCGCTCACCAATTCCCTGGTTCCCTCAATATCCTCTGGTGTGCCCTTCTTAATACCAATATGGTCAGCATGCAATGCCCATATGTCAAATCCAACCTCCCGGGCTGTTTCGTTGATCCTGCGCGAGAACTCGGCCGGGTTTAGTCCCGTATATCCACCTTTCAGGTCACACTCAGACCTGGCAATCTCAACGATCAACGCCGCATCCATATCTCTTGCAGCCTGGAATATACCCTTGCTCACCAGGGTAATTCTGGGATTGGCTGCCAGTATAATACTATTCTTATCTTTCAGGCTGTTAAACAACAAAGCACCGGATTTAGGTCCAAAATCTATATCGTTCATGAATTTACCTCCACACTCGCTTCCATCTCGATTTCCTTAATACCCTTGAATATGCTCCTCACGTCCCATAAAAGTTTCTTATTAGCCTTGAACAGAGCCCACAGCAGCCCGATAAGGGTAGTGCTGCCAAAGTCAATTCCCTCAAGGGAATGGCCCAGCGTATTCAGCTCATCATCTGTCAATCTGGTAAACCGCTCCTTGACAACCAAACTCATATCCAGGTCACGCCCCAGTCCAGCACGCCATTTCGTCTCATACTCCTGCAGGAACAGAGCAGATACATCCGAATGCTTAATGGCATTGGCTGCCACCTTGCCCGCAATATCCCCGGCCCATATGGAATTAAATATCCCGCCACCTGTTATCGGGTCTGACTGGCGTGCAGCATCTCCCACAAGCATAAGCCCGTTGGCAACAGTCCTTTCAATTGTACCGCACACAGGCACACCCCCAACTATAAATTCTATCACCTTACCGTCAGGGTAACGCTTCTGTATAAAATCATCCAGGAGTTCCTTTGCCCTGACCTCGCCCGACATATGACCTGTAATACCTATCCCGACATTTGCCGTATTATTACCTTTCGGGAATACCCAGATATACCCCATTGGAGCGATCTTGTGTCCCAGAAAGAACTCACAAAAATCATTATCAATATCAATATTGGTCATGAGATACTGGGCACAGGTGCAAATATCCTTTGGCTTTAAGGTGGTGTCAATACCGGCCCAGCGGCCTACCTTTGACTCGACGCCATCGGCACCCACCACAATATCTGCCCGGATGTTATATTTTTTAGCCATATGTTCTGCTTTTATGCCTTTAACAAAACCGTCTTCTATCAACAATCCGGTTGCCCTTGTTTTGACCATCACCTCGGCCCCGGCCAGTGCAGCATCCCTGGCCAGTGCACGGTCGAACACCTTCCGCTCCAGTACATATCCAACTTCAGCGCCAGCGAGCTCTTCGCTCATCTCAACCATGGCGCCGTCCGGTGCGTATATCTTTGAACCCCTGACCTCGGCAGATATCCATGCAGGGTCCGGCTGGATATATTTCTTAAGATATTCCTTATTTACACCTTCAGCACACCGCACAGGGTCACCTATCTGCTGCCGTTTCTCGATAAGCAGGACATCCAGCCCCGCGTTGGCTGCAGCCTTTGCCGTCATTGAACCCGCGGGTCCTGCACCTACTACGATTATATCATAACGGTCCTTCATTTGGGGACCTCCAACGCCCCAACCGGACATATTTTTGCACATATCCCACAGTCAGTGCATGTCCTATCCACTTCTATCCATGTTTCAATAAGTTCAAGAGCACCGGGGGGACAGACACTCACACATGCACCACAATACCCACATTTAAACCTGTTTACTTTAACTGTCAAAACCATCGCTCCGGGCCGAAAATTTGTGTATCCGTTTTCATTTTAAATCCACTTAAACTTGTCGTATTTTTCAGTGAAGCCTGGTAAATACATGAAAAACCTGTAAACCGAAGCTCATAAGAACCGTGCCGGAACAAGTTGTTTTGCCATCAGGTCATCAAAGTTCTCTGCCTTCCTGATAACATCCACCTTACCTTCATTAACAAGTATTTCCGCACACCTGGGCCGCCCGTTATACTGGCTGCTCATAGAAAAACCATAGGCACCGGCATCAAGTATGGCAATAATATCATCCTTTTCCACTGCCGGCAGTTCCCTGTCGTGTGCCAGTATGTCACCTGTTTCACATATCGGCCCGACAACCGTATATATGCTGGAGACCGGGTCAGCCACCTTATTGGCCACTACTACATGGTGATAGCTATCGTACATTGCCGGTCTTATCAACAGGTTGAATCCGGCATCTACGCCCACGAACTTCTTTGCGGCCTTTTTCATGGTATTTACTGTGGTAAGTAGGATGGTAGTATCTCCCAGCAAATACCTGCCCGGCTCGATCACAAGCTTTACATCCACTCCGATAGCCTGGGACCGCTTCCGGAATATGGGGAGTATAATATCTGACAGGTCCTGTGGTGTCGGTGCGACCTCACCTTTCTTATAAGGGATACCCAGGCCCGAACCGATATCCAGGAATTCCAGTTCCACACCAAGCCGTGTCACCTGTTCAACCAGGTCCATCATACGGTTGATGGCTTCGCTGAACGGGGACGTGTCAAGTATCTGGCTGCCGATATGGCAGTGCATTCCAATGGGGTTTATCCCTTCAAGTTCTACTGCTTCCTTGTAAGCTTCCACAACTTCCTTGTGTGGTATCCCGAACTTGGAGGTCTTGAGTCCTGTACTTATCTTGGGATGGGTTACAGGCGATACATCCGGATTGACCCTGAAAGCTATATCCATGGTCTTTTTCTGTGAAGAGGCTATCCGGCTTAGTGTATGCAGCTCATCCAGTGAGTCTACTGATACCCTTACCCCGGTTTTCACTGCCATTTCCAGTTCCCTGTCTGTCTTGGAGTTCCCGTTAAAAAGTATCTTTTCCCTGGGTATTCCTGCAAGCAGGGCAAGATAAAGTTCGCCGTCACTGAATACATCAGCACCTGCGCCCTCCTGCGCCAGGATGCGCATGATCGTGAAATTATTATTGGCCTTGGCTGCATAATAGAGGTCTGCTTCGGGAAATGCCTGGTGGTACCTGCGGTAATTATCCCTGATGCGCTGCTCATTCGTTACATACAGTGGTGTCCCGAATTCTTCAACCAGATCAACGGTATCCACACCCCCGATTATGAGGTGACCATTGCGTTTTTCCAGATGGTTTTTTATTGTGAACATGGATATCCCCTTTTTAGTATTATGTAATAGGAATTTAACGATACAATTAGGATAATATGATAAAAACCTTATCAGGTTTTTAGTTTTGCATTCGAAATATGGCACTATGAACCCAGATTATTTCAACAAAGCGAACATTTCCTGTTCCAGCAGTTTCTGGCAAAGCACATGATTCCTTTATAAACCAAACAAAAGCTTTATTTCAGATTGGATATATGTCAGAACACCCCAATGCGGGCCGGTAGATCAGGGGAAGATCGCTACCTTGGCATTTGGACTGGCCAAACAGGCTGTCCAACCTGAATGGTAGAGGCCTCGGGTTCAATTCCCGACCGGTCCACTTGGATTATATTATTTCCACAACATTGTGTGGGTAGATTTTACCTATAACCAGTTCCCCTACGCATCGATCCATACATCCAGCGTGATCTTCTGGACAGATAATCGTATATCTTCACCCGCACCGCCTGTCAAGGCAAAGGTTGCAGATGTATTGTCAGTAGCAATTGTATAATCCGTACCATATTCAAGGTCTGCGCGGTCGGCAGTTGTGTTGAAATACTGTGCCCAGGCATTTGGATAATTTGTAGATACCGTAATATTTACATCTGAAACGAGATCACTGTCTGAATAAAGCACCCCTGATGTATTTGACCTTAAATATACCTCTTCAATAGTATTGCTGCTTTTTGTTCTTCTATCTCCCACAAGTTCAACCGCACTTACCACGACACTGATGTCAGTTGCACCCAACTTTGAAACTGTAACCGCAGGTGAGAGTTTTACCAGCGACCGGCTGTCCTGTACAAGAAGTAAAGCACCGTTCTCGTACTCAAACACCTGGTTAATATAGTAATTATTTTTTGAACTATAACTTATCGAACCAAGGTCCAGCAGGTCAGAACCGCTGTCATATACCAGACCCGATGCGTTATCTGCCATGATCACCATGTCACAGTCGTTAAGATTTACAGACAAAGTACCGCTTGATTTGCCGGTTGAGACGATCGGGATATCGCCGCCGCCCATTTTGACAGGTACGCTTACCAGGATATTGGAAGCAGGGTTTATTACCAGACCTGCGGATAGAATGTCAATGTTTGATTTGAAAGAAATACTTTCTCTGATCAATCAGGAAAAATATTTTGTTTTGCACGCTCCGAGACAAACCGGTAAAACAACGTGCCTGCTTGCATTGATGGAGCATCTGAATGCCGGTGATCAATATCGATGTCTCTACTTCAATGTAGAATCTGCACAGGCTGCGAGAGAGGATGTGCGGCAAGGCATGAGAACAATATTGGATGAAATGGCATCCAGAGCCATTGATTTTCTAAATGATGATTTTCCTGAATCCAACTGGTTACAGGTATTGGAGAAGAGTGGTGAATACGGAGCCCTGAACAAAATGTTATCTCTTTGGGCCAAAGAAAGTTCACTACCGCTTGTGATTCTCATAGACGAAATAGATTCGCTTGTAGGTGATACCCTGATTTCGATTTTACGACAATTGCGAACAGGGTATTCCATGCGTCCTGCATCCTTTCCCCAAAGCATAATTTTGTGCGGTGTTCGGGATGTTCGAGATTACAGAATACGCTCAACACAGGAAAAGGCGATCATTACTGGTGGAAGCGCCTTTAATATCAAGGCCAAATCCTTGAGGTTGGGAGATTTTTCCAGGGAAGAGGTATTTGTCCTTTACAGTCAGCATACAGAGGAGACTGGTCAGGTGTTTGAAGACAGGGCGCTGGATCTGGTG
>JAUVLO010000156.1 GCA_030600695.1 Methanosarcinales archaeon
TGAACCTTTCGAAGGCGACCCCAGGTATGTGCTCAGGCGTGCTATTGCAGAAGCTACTTCAATGGGTTTTCAGATGAATACCGGACCTGAACTTGAATTTTTCCTGTTTGAGAAAAAGGACGGACGCCCTACCACTATTCCGCATGACTCTGCAGGGTATTTTGACTTCGGGCCTGTGGACCTGGCAGAAAATATTCGCAGGGAGATCGTGGTCGCCCTGGAGGGCATGGGATTCGAGATAGAAGCCTCACATCATGAGGTTGCATCAGGCCAGCATGAGATCGATTTCAAATACGATGATGCCCTTATCACGGCTGACAATGTGGTGACCTTTAAATATGTCACCAGGACAATTGCCAATAATATGGGATTACATGCCACATTTATGCCCAAACCCCTGTTCAGTGAGAACGGCAGCGGCATGCACATCAATATTTCCCTGTTCAAGGATGGACAGAACGCTTTTTATGAGCCTGATAGTGAATATGGCGTAAGTGATACTTTGAGATACTTTATCGGCGGAATTTTGAAACATGTTAAAGCCATTACTGCGATCACGAATCCAATTGTCAACTCATATAAGAGATTGGTACCAGGGTATGAAGCACCTGTATATGTTTCATGGTCAGGGGCAAACCGGAGTTCGCTTATCAGGATACCCATGGCCAGGGGGTCGAGCACAAGAATAGAATTGCGCAGTCCCGACCCCTCCTGTAATCCATACCTGTCCTTTGCAGTCATACTTATGGCAGGACTGGATGGTATTAAGAATAAGATAGATCCGGGTAAACCGATAGAGGACAATATTTACAAGATGACATCTGAAGAACGTCTGGAATGCAACATTGATTCACTGCCAGGGACTCTCAGGGATGCACTGAACGAACTGGAAAGTGATGAGCATTTAATTAAATCCCTGGGTCCCCATGTTTTTAATAACTTCATGAGGCTGGGCCGTGCCGAATGGGAATCATACAGGATACAGGTACATGACTGGGAAATCCAGCGGTATATCAACATCATGTAAATAAGGTCTAAGTTATGAACACCTCAACATCTGACCCCCAGGTACAGCGAAAACTTATAGAGATTTTAAGGATTATCACTGAAAGTGATGGTGCTATCGGTGCTCGTATCATTGCTGATAAAATGAGGGAAAGAGGGTACCAGATAGGTGAGAGGGGTGTAAGGTACCATCTGAGGATACTGGACGAAAGGGGGCTGACCGCCAGGGAAGGATATTCCGGGCGGGTCATTACCGAAAAAGGCATGCAGGAACTGGAAGACGGTCTCATAGGCCACAGGGTGGGATTTATTATCACTGCCATTGATGAACTAGTCTATAACACGGACCTGGATGTGGAAACCGGGGAAGGCAACGTGATCGTGAACATGACGCTGATCGACAAGGATGATTTTGATGATGGTATTGAGATTATTGCGGCTATGAGCGAAACCCCGTACTCCATAAGTCCATATATCCAGGTTATTGAAGAAGATACCATTGATTACAGGTTGCCGGAAGGAAAGGTAGGCATTGCTACCGTGTGCAGCATTACAATTGATGGGATACTGGCAAAGAACGGGATACCTGTAAACACGAAATACGGAGGCCTTATACAGATTAAAAATGGGACTCCTGCCACTTTTTCAGATCTGCTGTTATACAGTGGTACTACTATTGATCCGATGAAGATATTCATCAACCGGAGAATGACTTCGGTACTGGATGTGCTTGAGACTGGAAATGGTAAACTCCTTGCAAATATGAGGGAGATACCTGCTTCAGCTAAAGAGCATGCCATTGAGGTCCTTGACAAGGCCAAAGGTATAGACATCGACGGCCTGATCGGTATCGGTAAGCCCGGGAGTCCAATATTTAATGCCCCTGTCAGTCCGGGAAAGATAGGATTACCCATATACGCTGGCCTGAACTGTATTGTGGCAATGGAAGAAAGCGGTATTGATGTGTCGGTATTCCCCATATCCAGGATGGCTAATTATAAGAATATGACCCGGCTGTAGTACCCGACTGCAGTTCTTCTATGGAAATTCGGGAAGGTTTACCAGACGATATTGGAAGACCACCGGGGGCTGGGTGTGGATACTATCTATTTCAGCAAATATTTCAGGAAATATTCTTGGAAATCTTCAATACTACCACACTAAACTTATATAGTTTTTTAAATATTAAATACACTGCAAATGTCTGATAGTACTACACAAGATTCCGCAGACAGTGGCCTTGAGGTCAATGTGGAAATGGATATCCGGGATTCCCATTTCATTTACACCCAGACCGCTGACGCCTCAAAGAAGACCCTGAACTACGACTACAAACGGTGCAACGGCTGCGGGATATGTATCGATATATGCCCTGCAAATGCGATAGAGGCGGGCCCGCTCTTCGAGATAGCTACAGGTATGGACGCACCGCCCGTGATCATCGACCAGACAAAATGCACCTTCTGCGGCATGTGCGCCTCATTCTGTCCGGTAAGGGCTATCAAGATGGACATAGACGGCCAGGATATACTTGACAACCCGCACTTTCCAAAACTGGACTCAAAGGTGGTCATCAATGAGAAATGCCTGCCCTGCATG
>JAUVLO010000034.1 GCA_030600695.1 Methanosarcinales archaeon
ATATAATAAAGGTGTTAAAATCTCTGATGAAGATATGGCTAAATTGCGGATAGAATACCATTCTTTACATCCTAAATGGAATTATTCTATTTTACCAAATGGAGATTAATTTAGATAAGTTATTTTTCGGTAACCCCTAAGGTGAAAGTGTCTGATTCACCGTATCCGGTGCCTCTCAATAGTTTGGGGGATGGCATGTTGCGGGTGTTGCAGTTAGTACTAAAAGTTTTTCCGGCAAAAGGCGGGTTCTTGCTGATCGATGAGTTTGAAAACGGACTCCATTTTACAGTTCAGGAAAAGGTATGGGCACTGTTATTCGAGTTGGCACAGAGACTGGATATTCAGGTATTTGCCACGACTCATAGCTGGGACTGTATCGAGAGTTTCGCCAAAGCGGCTATCGCTCGCAAAGATGTTGAAGGAGTATTGTTCAGGGTTGGGCGGAGCGTCAGGGAGAGTGATCGAGGTCAAGTGATTGCGACTGTTTTTGATGAGGACGCACTTTACAACATTGCTCAAGCTGATGTGGAAGTGCGGTGATGGCAATAGACGATCACATAATAGCCGACCACATATTACTGGTTGAAGGTGAGAGCGACCGAAGTTTCTTTGTGGAGGTTTGTAAAACTTTGGGGCTGCATACCAGCGTAAAAGTTGCACCGCCGAAACACGTTGGCGGGTCTCACAATACCAAAGAGGGGGTGTTTAATCATCTTCCAATTTTGCTAAGTCAACTGGGTGATGCACAGATCACACGCCTTGCTGTTGTTGTAGATGCCGATATTGAAGACAATGGTGGTGGATATAATCGTGTAATAGACCGGGTTACGGAAATCGTGGAGCCATATGGGTTTACTTTTGCATCCAGTCCAGTTGGCGGTCTTCTTTTTCAGCACGACGACGGCCTGGCAGATTTTGGTCTGTGGGTGATGCCAAACAACTGCGATGATGGTATGTTGGAAGACTGGATTAAGAGTTGCGTCCACCCTGACGAACATAAACTTTTAGCACATGCTGAAACCGTGGTGGACACCTTACCACAGACCAAGTTCAAACCCATACATATTAGCAAGGCAGAGGTCGCAACCTGGCTGGCCTGGCAGAAACAGCCAGGGCATGGGCTTTATCGTGCCGTTGAAGACCAACTGATTGATACGGAAAGTGCGTTGTTTAAGGAATTATGCGTTTGGCTTACTCATATCTACAGTTCAGAGGATAAATAAAAGTTGTAGTTTTTGTTGGCGAGAGAGTTAAATGAAATAGATCAACAAGCAAGCTTACCCTTCGCCTGATCTTCAGCCAGCATCGGATGTTTCCAGCCAGGTAATTTTCTTCCACAACTTTTATCCCGATTCAGGATGGTATATCGTCCAATTATTATGTATGATACATTAATAGAACAGGCAAGGAAAGGGAATACAACTCCCGAAATAAGCAAAGCCGCCCAAAAAGAGGGGATCAAACCCGCCGTACTTACCACCCTGGTGGCACAGGGCAAAGTGGTTATCCCGAAGAACATATTGCATGAACACGTCCGGCCGGTGGCAGTGGGAGAATGTGTTTCTACAAAGGTGAATGCAAATATCGGCACATCCCGGGCGCATACTGATGTGGATGAAGAGATGCAAAAAGCCCGGACCGCAGTTAAGTACGGTGTCGATGCGGTCATGGACCTCTCGACAGGTGATGATATCGATGAGGTAAGGCGCAGGCTTATTAAGGAAATAGATGTGCCCATAGGCACAGTACCCATATACCAGGCAGCCAGCAATTGCACCTCAGTTCCTGATATGACCACGGACGACATGTTCAATGCCATCCGGCGGCACGTTGAGGATGGGGTGGACTTTATTACCGTCCATGCCGGGGTTACACTGAATGCACTTGACCAGTTACGATCGCACGGCAGGATACTTGATATTGTCAGCCGTGGCGGGTCGTTCCTGGCATCGTGGATGATGCATAACGATCGTGAGAATCCCTATTATGCCGAGTTCGACTACCTGCTCGATATTGTAAAGGAATATGATGTTACCCTGAGCCTGGGCGATGGCATGAGGCCCGGATGTATAGCAGATGCATCGGATGGTGCCATGTTCCAGGAGGTCATCACCCTGGGCGAACTGGTAAGAAGGTCAAGGGATGCAGGAGTACAGAGCATGGTGGAAGGACCCGGGCACGTACCTCTGGACGAGATCATTTCAGGCGTAAGGTCGATCAAACACATCTGTGATGATGCTCCCCTGTACCTGTTGGGGCCGCTGGTCACAGACATTGCCCCTGGCTATGACCATTTTACGGCCGCCATAGGCGGTGCTGTGGCAGGGATGGCGGGAGCCGACTTCCTGTGCATGACCACACCCTCCGAACACCTGGCACTGCCGAATGCAGAGGATATCAGGGAAGGTGCCGTAGTCACCAGGATCGCTGCCCATGCCATAGACCTGGTAAAAGCGGGACAGCGGCAGCGTGCAAGGGATATGGATAAGAAAATGGCAAATGCCAGGCGTGAACTGGACTGGGAGAAGCAGTTAAACCTGGCGATCGACCCCGAGCGGGCAATCCATATACACTCAAGGTGCAAGGACGTGGATACCTGCAGCATGTGCGGCGAACTGTGCTCCATCAAGATCATGCGGGAAGTTATGGATAAGAAATGAACAGTTGAATCTGCGGCCATGTTGTCATTGTTTTGCTCTTATTCTGTGACTTTTTAATTTACTCTGGATAAATGGATTGTGGCAAAAAAGATTCACCGCAGAGAGGCGCAGAGACGTGTTATTTTTCTCTGCGTGCCTCTGCGCTCTCTGCGGTTTTCTGAATAGTCTCAGTAAATAATACAAATTCTCCTTATTCTTGCTTATTCTTATATGAGCGCACACCCAGAACAACCACTATCAAAAGTACAACCACAAACCCTATCAAGATCACGTTCTTGAATTTTTCGGCAGTGGACACTGCCGGCAGGGTTTCCAGCTGTATCTTGATATTATCAGAGATCCTGTCGTGACCGTCCACATCCTCGTACTTGATCTCACTATTTATGCCATACATCTTGGTCGTGGCCGTCTCATCCACTTTCAGGTTGAATTTGGCAAGGGCACTTTCACCCGGCGCCAGTGATCCGATAAATGCCTGGTCATCTGTGGTGCTGAAAGGGTCAGACACACTGATCCTCACTGTTGCATCAGTAACAGGCAGTTCACCCACATTCTTGTATGTGACATATAGCAGACTTTCCTCACCTGCCACCATGTTACCGCTAATCTCCATTACTTCGAAATCGGCTTCATCCTTAACCATTACCGGTAATGTAAGGTTCTGGCTCCTGACCTCGTACCACAGCCCCACTTCAAGATCGGTCACACCCAGGTCAGTCTCATCCTCCCCGCTGAGCTGGACATTTTCCTGGTATCCGTATAACAGGCTCAACATAAGCGGATGCACACCTGCCCTGGCATTTTTGGCAATCTCTATGGTGAATTGGACCGGCTCTTCGGTTTGCTGGCCTGATACCAGTGAACCCGCTTCCTGGGGTCCGGTCTTTACTTTAACTGCAGGGTCGAGGGATATGAGAACAGCCACAATACCAATAGCTGTGGTCTTTTGCGCTTCGTAGCTCATCTCAGTCTGTTGCAGTTTTTGCTCCAGCTTTATGGCGGGGTCGATACTCTGTTCAGACTTGAAACCTGTGATCAGTCCCCGGTTCATAAGATTGATATTCACAGTTACAGTGTCCCCTCTGTAAAATTCTCCGTCCCCAAGCAGGGATGCACTGATATTAGGTCCACCGTATACTGTATAGTAGTTATCACCTATATCGAAATATTCCGGGAACGCCGCCTGTGCAGGCACAGTTAAGATCAGTAGTGATGTAACGGCAAACAAAATCATCTGAACATCTTTTTTGTAATTCATGCCTGTTCCTCCAATTCCTCTATTCTCTAATTCCTCTATTATTCCTCTGATCACTCTATTTACTCTAATTCCTCTATTTATTCATATTTCTTAAGATTTCGTAAAACATTCACGACAAGATATAATAACAACACCATGACTCCAAATACTGAAAGCATGAAAACCCCTATCTTTTCTTCAGCTTCCCTGAGAGGTACACTCACTTCAAGGTTGTCGGATAATGTAATTTCTCCCTGGTCATCATAATACTTAATTTCGCTATCAATACCATAGGTTTTAATCACGGCACTGGAATCTGCAACAACGTTGAAACTTGCGGTCTGGCTCTCGCCAGGCGCCATGGTACCCAACCGCACAACCGACTGCTCGATACTTAGCGGGCGCATCACAACTATCCTGACTGTGGCATCTTCGGCTGTGACTACGCCTGTATTCTTGTATGTAACATCAATGGTCTGTTTCTCACCGGCCACAAGGTTGCCTGAGATTTCTGTCACTTCGAATCTGGGAGATGCCTTTACATAGATGGGGATGAGCAAGGTCTTGTTGGCACTGGCGTAATGGGTAATGTGGTCCATACCAGTAAGACCAAGACGCACCACATTTTTGGTCATACGTACCTGGCTCTGGTACTGGTATGATACGGGAAGCTGAAGGTAATAAACACCTGCTGGTGCCTTATTTGATATGGTGATGGTAAAAGTCAGCGGATGTTCCGGTATTTCCCCTGGAAAAAGGGATTCCATTGTCTGGATACTGGTATCCGGTTTTACTTCAATATATGGTGTCCCGGATATCATTTCTGCTTCAATTCCCACTGCTGTGGTGCGGCGCGTTTCATATTTCAGTTCTTGCAGGGAAAGTGAATGGTCATGTTTGTCAGTTCCTACGCTTGTGTCATATTTAAAGCCGTAGATGGCGCCTTTGTTTACAAGGGTTACTTTAAGATGTACGGTCTCGCCCCGCTCAAACTCAGGGTCGCCCAGTAACGAGGCATATATGTCAGGAGTGCCAAAGCTGTCATAATAGTTCGTAGAAAATACATAATTCGGGAGTAACAGATCTGAGGTATCTGTATCTGCAGCGGCTGGCAACATGTAGCCAGCAAGCGCAGACAGCACAAGTACTACTGTAAATGCTACCGTAAATGCTGCTGTAAATGCTGAAAATGATAACGTTCTCCTCATGCCTGCACAATCACGTTCTCCGGTCATTAGGCATCCACATCCGGTGAATTGAATATATATCTATCCCTCTGCCTGGTACTATCAGTATGGCCTGCTTTTTTCCTCTCCCGCCACTCATCCAGCTTCACGATAACGGCAGGAAATACCATAAAGGTCGCAAGTAGTGCCAGTGCCACATCCATCACTGTCACAAGACCAAAGTTGCGGTTCATGGAAAATGGCGAGGCGATAAGTGCAGAAAAGCCAACAAGTGTGGTCAGGCCCGATGCGAATATGGCCTTTCCGATCTTGGTACTTGCAGCACACATTGCCTCAGCCGGGTTTGCACCTTTATCCTTTTCTTCATAGTACCTCTCCATCATCAGTATGGCATATTCCGAACCCACCCCCAGGATCAGGGCTCCCAGGGTGGCGGTCATGGGTGTATATTCCAGGCCAGTGAAATACATGATACCGCCCGCCCATCCGATCACCATGAACATGGTGACAATAGGGGTAAGTGCCTTAAGCCAGTCCCGGTATATCACAAGTAAGCCTGCAAACACCAATATAAGCCCGGTAAGGGTCATTGCCACCCGGCCTGAAGTTAGTGCCCTTAACACTGTGGTAAACACCACTGAGTTCCCAGTTATTGTCACTTCCACTCCAGGCGGAGGGGACATCCATGCAATATCCTCACGTACTATATCTGTTAATTCCCTGACACCTTTTAAACCTATATCGCCGATGGCATTTCCTATGCCAAAGTCCAGCAACAGCATATTCTTGCCGTGAACGTAGCGGTCCTTTTGCATTGGCGGTACCTGCTGGTACAATCGTTCTATATCAGCGCTGTTATCAGGTATGGTACCCCCGTTCATTGATTTAATAATGGGTACAATGCTCGATGCATCGTATATGTGCGCCCTTCTTTCAACTTCGTGTTCGCTGAATTCATCTATCCACCTGAGTACTTCGGGGTCAGCTGAATCATCTACTTTTATTATGATGTTCAAGGCATCGGTCCCACCTATGATGTCGCCCAGATGGGTTAGATCGATAAGCGCGGGCATATCCTGTGGCACAAAGGTTTCCACATCAGTCTGGATGGGGACTAATGAGTCTACATACAGGCCGGAAAAACACATCAGCCCTGCAATCACCAAGACAAGGATGGGATGTTTTATTGAAATGGCAGTAGTCTTTTTCAGGAATTGTTCGATCTTGCTATCCTTTGGACCAGGGCTTGTAATTGGTGATGGCTGTTTTAGTTTAGAAGAGTTACTGTTGAGTTTATTGTGCTTATTATGATTAATGTGGCCATTTTTGTTATTTTTATTATTTTTCTTTTTTATGAGGGTATCAAGTCCATATATTACAGTCACACCCACGAACAGTGCGGATAAAAAGCACATGATTATACCGATCAGCAGCAGTTTCCCGAAATCCTGGATCATGGGGACTGATGAGGTGAAAAGTGAAAAGAAGCCAAGTCCGGTGATCGTCAGCGCAATAAGCACTGCCGGGCCGGTGTGTTTGATGGTCTCGATAACAGCCTGTGCTTCATCCTCGCCCCGTTCCAGTTCTTCTTCTATCCGGTTATGGAACTGGATGGCGTAATCTATGCCAAGCCCGATAAGTATTGGGAATGCTGACATGGAGACCATGCTAAGGGGGATTCGTAAATATCCCATTGCACCAAAGGTGTAGATGATACCAAGAAGTACTATAGGGAGGGGCAGGAGTTTCCAGCGGACATGCCTGAACACCAGATACAGCACTACCAGCATGAGCATTGCCGATATCATTAGCAGTGTACCCATGCTTGTTGTCATCTCATTGTTCATTGCAATCATGAATGCCGGGTCCCCTGTCACTATGACACCATATGAAGGCGGAAAACCCGATTGTTCAACTGCTATTTCGGTCTCGCGCAGTATCTCAATCTTTTCGTTATCGGTGGAGTCCCCTGCCATTTCCACCCATACTATAGTATGGGTATCATCAGGGATGAGCATGCCAATATCGGATGACCGGCTTGCTATGATAGATTGTATCTCTCCCTGGCTGTCAGGTATTATGTGCTGGCCTGTCATCTGGTAGTTAGTATCCTTGATAACCGATGCCGCACTGGCAGTCCCCACCACCCCTGGTATGGTCTTTACTTGCTGTTGAAGCCTGTCAACAGCTTTTAGCAACTCAGGTCTTGTTACGTCTCCGCCCTCGACAAGTACGGCTATTGATTCGGTTGCAAAAATTCTCAGGTAGAGGTGGTCATAGTCCTGGTACAGTTTTGAAGTTTTTTCTACAAAGGTTTCTGTGCCCGAGGCCATTTCGATGTTCTGTGCGCCGTGTATTGAAATCACTATGAGGAGTATTGCTAACAGGACAATTGGTAAGGTATTGTCTTCGATAAAAATTCCTAATTTGCGGAATGTGTCCTTAATGGTTGGTTCACCTTCGGTTGAAAACTGTAGATATCACTTGTACGATACTCGATTAATTTTACCATACTCAATTAATTTTACGATACTCAATTAGTAGAACACTGTAATTGTTATGAATATATAAATAATTATTAAATGGGTGAAAATGTGAAAAAACAGACTAATTTTAACAATTCATACTCTAAAACTCAATTGAAGACGAATCACCAATATTAAGTGAATTATGTTTCCCCACAAGGTTGGTATCATCGCCGATAATCGACGATTGCAGGTTTACCTTTGAGATATGCGTTCTGGACCCGATGACACTGTTCGATATAATTGAATTCTCAATGATCGTATCACTTGCAATGGAAGCATGAGGCCCTACAACCGAATTCATTAGCCTGACATTATTCCCGATAGCCACCGGATGTATAATAACCGAATCAACGATATCATAGGTGCCGTTGGAATTTTCCTTCTCGTCCAGCAGCACCCGGTTCGTCTCAAGCAGGGACCCGGCATGACCGCAATCGTACCAGCTTGACACGGTAAAGGTCTTGAACCTGCTGCCGCGCTTGATCATCTCCTGCAGTGCATCTGTCAACTGGTACTCCCCCCGCGTCCGGATGTTATTCTCAAGCATCCAGTCCAGTACATCAAATAACATCGGGGTATCCTGTATAAAGTACACACCCGCAATACCCAGGTTCGATGCCGGATGTAAGGGTTTTTCTTCCAGGTGTTTAATACACGATGATTCTGATTCCAGTTCGACAATACCGTATTTTTCGGGTTCGTCAACTTCCCTTACACCGATAGAACCCGAACAATGCCCGTTATTCTTATGCTGCTTATAGAAATCCAGGTACCCGGCTTTGAATATCATATCCCCCAGGGCGATCATGATATCAGAATCACCTACTACTTCCCTGGTCAGGCATATGGAGTGACCAAGCCCCTGTCTTTTATTCTGTTCAATATACTGTATGTTGAATGTATCACTGTAATGCTCATCCACATACGATATCAACTGATCCTTCCTGTACCCGACGATCAGTATGACCTCTTCAGGTTCAAGCTCGATCATCCGGTCCAGGATATGGCCGATAATGGGCTTGCCTGCAATATATACCATAGGCTTTGGCTTGGTGTGGGTATGGGGAAAAAGGCGTGTTCCAGTGCCGGCAGCGGGTATGATCACTTTCATGGTTATCTTTCAAGCATTGGTTGAAGTGTTTTTAGATTCTTGATATAAAATTAAACTAAATGTATATATAACCAGTGGAATTTGTGGAAATGAAAATAAAAACCAGAATATTCCCGCATCAATAACCACTATTGAATCAGGAATGTTTTTAATGTATTAGAGTTACATAAATTATTGAGTTCGGTTTCTATGACATTTGTGTTCCAAAATTCTAAAGAGATGCCTGTGCAAAAAAACTTCATAGATGACCTGAACAATTTCCTTGATCTCATCGAGAAAATACTCCCAATTGAAAACAAGGCCATTGAGCTGAACAGCCAGATAAAAAAAGAAGAGGAAAGGTTTGAAAAAGAGTCGTCAGCAATGACTAAATTCAGCAAAGAACTGAAGGATTCCCTTGAGAACCTGTCAAAAAATTATCCACTGGAACCTGTTGAGAAGTGCAAGGTAAAGGTCAATGAAACAAGTGCAGCTTGTATTGAAAAGCAAAAGGAACAGATGAAGATCGCCCTGGATGACCTCACCCGCCGCTCGAAAGATGAAGTCGGCCAGATGGCAGAGCAGATACGCACAGAGCTTGAACCGTTCTTATGGTCCAGGGTCTATAATGTGAATAAAACACAGCTTATCACTGCCAGTACTGGAAAGATGAGAGGGAGCATTACGATGGACATTAACGGTCTCTCATATAATTATGATATCACTTACAATGAAGTTCCATTACAGGCAAAGAAATTCATTGATGAAATATCCATCCCGATCTGGTCAAAGGGCGGCCTGATCCATAAAGAAGACAGGATCAAGAAACTGGACATGTCTGAATATATCATTAAAAGAATCTATAATGATGATGATTTCCAGCTGGACCTGGAAAATAAAAAGGGTACAAAAAAAGTCAATATCAAGGTCCCTGGAGAGATAAAACATGCCAGTATCATGTATATTGATGAGGCGGCAACAGATATCACATCCAACGAAGACCTGTTACCACAGGTTGATTTCTATAAGCTGGGAGAACTTATCAGGGGCATAAAGGAATATGTTGATAATGAGGCAAACATAGTTTCAAAGACCCTTACCTCTGTAGAAATCGATGAAATGGATGCCATTGCAAGTAACGAAATTTTCGATTCTATTAAGATCATTACTTCCCAGTATGGGGAGATAGTTTCTGAAATATTAAATAATGGGTTCACAAAAGAAGAAATTGTCATCAAGGAAATTATTAAAGATGGAACCCGCAATGAGATTTTTATTAGTGTTGATGAAATATCAAACCGGCTTTCTGCCCTGGGTGGAGATGGACTGGAACTGATAGACCTGTTAAACCTGCAATAATTAATTGGTGTCACATTTGTTCTTTATCAGGCAATTCCAACCAGAGGATTTCAACGATGTTATTGAAATAGAACGGCAGGTTTTCTGTGAACATGACCCTTATGTTTACATGGAATTATATGAAAGTGTGCCAGACGGGTTCTATGTGGCTATATTGGATGAGGATACGGTTGGATATGTGGTTGGTTTCATCTCAATTCCGATAAGGGGCAGGGTTTTTACCCTGGCTGTGAAGGAAGACTACAGGGGTATGGGGATAGGTACGCAGTTAATGGATAAGATATGTAAAACCCTAAAAAATAATGGGTCAGATGAGGCCACCCTGGAGGTCAGGATGAGCAATATCCCTGCCCAGCATTTCTACCTGAATCGGGGATTTGTACCTGCATGGGTGGAGCGGGGATACTACACTGACGGCGAGGATGCCCTGATCATGAAAAAAGGACTTTAACAGGTCGTATGGTGATCAGATATGTCCGGTCCTGAGAATATATATTACCAGTCCCATCCCCAATATACCGGTAACCAGAAAACCGATCAGGCCAAGCGCAGGTATTCCCCATATATGGGGTTTTATCCCTGTCTGGATGATAAGGGCCGAGCCTATTATTAAAGCCGACAGGATCATGCTGAATGATAAACGGTTACTGCTCACATCCAATCCGGTAATGATTCTGTTCAGCCCATGATGCTCAAATTGTATAGTCATATACCCTTTTTCTGCGTAATCAAGGATATGCGATATCTGCCGCGGCATCTTGTGCATATAACGCACCAGGTTTGAAGCATCTTTCACAGTATTTTTAAAAATAATGTCGGGACGCATGCGTTTTTTCATCAGCTTTTTAGCATAAGGTTCGATAAGCACACTGATATTGAAATCCGGTACCATCTGCATCCCGAACCCCCCGATGGTTATAAGCCCCTTTGAAAGCAGGGCAATGTTTGAAGGCACCATTGCCTGATGCCGCCGTAAAAGTGCCATTATTTCACCTATTACCAGACCGCAGTCGAGCTGTTTCAGTGACCTGCCGTAATATTTATCAAGCAGGTCAAGCAGGTCCAGTTTCAATGCAGGTATATTTACATTTTCTGAGGTAATGCCAAAGTCATAACTGATCTCGATAAACCGGTCAATATCATACTCGGTCATTGCAATAAGCACATCCACAAGCGCATTCTTGATATCGTCTGTGATATGCCCGACCATTCCGAAATCAAGTAATGCAATGCGTCCGTCTTCCATTACGAGTACGTTACCCGGATGGATGTCAGCATGAAAGAACCCGTCTTCGAATACCTGTTTTAAGAATGCCTTTGCACCTGCATCGGCAATACTTTTCTTATCATACCCCATGGCATCAATAGCATCAAAATCGGTTGCCTTGACGCCTTTGATATACTCAAGTGTCAGCACATGCTCGCCTGTACGGTCCCAATATACTTTCGGGATATGGATGTGAGGGTCGTCCCTGAAATTGTGAAAGAAGCGGTCTGTGTTCTGCGCTTCCAGATTGTAATCCAGTTCCCTGTGGATCGACCTTGAGAACTCATCGACCAGCTGGGTCGGCCTGTACAATTTTGCATTTTGTACATGTTCCTCGACAAACCCTGCAAAACTGTACATGAGATCAAGATCGGTATCAATAACTTTTTTAATACCAGGACGCTGGACTTTTACGATAACATCGGTATTGTCATGGAGCCGGGCCCTGTGTACCTGACCAATGGACGCAGCGGCAATGGGCTTTGTATCAAAGGACATGAACAGGTCTTCAATGGATGCGCCCAGGTCTTGTCGTATCATATTTTCGACATCAGTAAAATCAAAGGGAGCAACCGTATCCTGTAATTTTTCAAATTCCTTTGTGTACTCAATGGGGACCAGATCAGGTCTCATGCTCAATATTTGTCCCAGTTTAACATAGGTGGGTCCAAGTTCTTCAAGGACGCTGCGTGCCCTTTCAGGTCCGCTTAATTCTCCTTTATATCTCTGTGCCCTCATCCTTGAGCGTATAGACTGAAGCGGCTTGAGTCCTAACTGGTTTACAATGTGGTCGAACTCATAGTTCAGGAGAGTATCCACTATCCTGGTGTATCTTTTAGCTACCTCATATCTACGAAATCTTATAAACCGCACTGCGACCAACTTCTTGTTAATTAACAAATAATTTATTATTTAATAAACAATTTGTTTGTACATTTATAAATCTACCCCGGCGACCTGTGATCACCGGGCATAAGCACGACAAGCAGCAGGGCAGACAAGGCCGCTGCTGCACCGCCGTAGATAAAGGGGGCAGACGGGCCGAGAATATCCCACAGGAGACCGGCAATGATACTGGCGAAGAGCATCATGAACCCTGAAGCGCCATGGTATATCCCAAGGGCAGTTGCTCTTTTGCCTGATGGGACCAGATCTACGACATAGGCTTTTCCAATGCCTTCTGTAAGTGCTTCATACAGACCATAGATTATGAAAAGCAGCCAGATATAGATACTGTGCTGTACCCATGCAAATCCAAAGTACACGATCCCGAAGACTACAAAACCGGCACTCATTATATTCCGCCGCCCCAGCCTGTCTGAAAGTGTGCCCAGGGGAAATGCGCCCAGTGAAGATACAATATTGAACAGGACATAACTCAATATTACCATGTAGAGGGAAAAACCAAGATTTTCGGCCCGCAGGATCAAAAACACATTGCTTGAGTTACCCAGTGCGAAAATAGCTGTTATTAAGAGGAATACTTTATAGTCCCTGCCAAAATCAGAGAATTTGAACGATATTCGTTCAGTTACCGGACGCTTGCGTTCTGATATAAAAAAGGTGACCAAGAGGATGCTTAGCAGTCCGGGTATGAAGGCGGCAAGGAACACCAGCCTGTAGTTGTCGCCCGAGAGATAGAGTATCCCGAGCGCGATGAGCGGGCCTGCAACAGCACCGATGGTATCCATGGACCTGTGCAGTCCGAAGGAGCGGCCCCTGTGTGCGGCATCAGAGGAATCTGCTATCAGGGCATCCCGGGCCGATGTGCGCAGTCCTTTGCCTGTCCGGTCCATGAGCCTGGCGACCAGGACGAGGGGCCAGCCGTATGCCAGTGCCATGAGGGGTTTTGAGATGGCTGAGATGCTGTATCCGGCGACTACGAAAGGTTTGCGCTTTCTGGTCTTATCCGAATACCAGCCTGATACCACTTTCAGGATATTGGCTGTGCTTTCGGCGACTCCTTCGATAAGCCCGACCAGTGCCATGGGTGCACCCAGCACCAGGGTGAGGAAGAGGGGGACTATGGGGTAGAGCATCTCACTGGCGATATCAGTGAACAGGCTGACAAGGCCCAGGACGAATACGTTCTTCTTGATGCCTTTTATTAGGAAATCGGGTTCTTTTTCTGGCGGGACTTTGATTGTTGTTATGATTTGTTCCCCTAGTTTTTAGTTAATGTCGCGAGGAGATCCTATGATAAATTATTCCATAGTTTTTTGAAGTAATGTATCAGGTATTTCTCTTCAATGTGGTATGGTGTATAGTCCCATAATAATAAAAGGTTCTTCGCTCTTTAGAGGCTGTCCAGTAATTCAAAATCCAAAGAAAAAGGAGATGGATTAGAGCTTTAAATCGAAAAAGAAGCAAGAGATTTGTTACTGACAGTAATTGTTGGACAGCCTCTAAAAGGATTAACGCACTTCATATTTGATAAAAAGTATAGATAGTATGTAAAATATCCCATACAAAATATACTTTTTATCTTTTTACTTATTTATTCATTCGTTCCCTTTCATTATTCTTAAAGGATGCATGGTCTGTAAGTTCTCAGTCACTGACCCCGGACTTCCACTTCGCTAAGTCAGGGACATCAACGAGAGTTAGGGTGTGTTGCATTAGTCATCGGTTAAGGAGTTTGACTGACTCAATATATATTGTTTTCCAAAGAACCAATGATTTTTTATGATTAACAAATTTAGTTTGAATAGAACACAGATGACACGGATTTGACGGATTTTCACGGATTTATTTTCGTATCCGCGCGCATCCGTGTCATCCGTGCAATCCGTGTTCTATTACAATATTACTCTAAACCGATGACACATGGGGTGTGTTGTGAGGTGGGGTGAGATCATCGATAGTCACATAGTCTCCTGCCTGATATGCATCACGAGCTTCCTGAATCTCAGCTTGCACACCCGGGTCTTCTTCCCATTCCTTTTCCTCAGCATGTGCCATCTGCTCATCCAGTAATTCCCAAAGCCGGAACTTGTCTCTTAGACGCAGTTTTGTAACAGATTTTACCAATGATTCGAAAGGTATTAGTAATTCTACACTTTCTGGTGTCATGACTTGCTCCTTTTAAACTCTACTATAAGATTTGTCTGCAATAATATTTTCGTGCACCGTTTGGATATTGGTTATGAGCTATTCCCCAGCTTTATTATATTTCTTTATTCTAATTCATACATAAATAAAATGGTATTTATATCTGAAAAAGTAAATAAAGTAAGGTTCAAATTCATACATCATAAAGGAAATAAAGATGGCAATTAAAAAAAGTGAATTATACAGCTCTCTCTGGAAAAGCTGTGACGAGTTAAGAGGTGGGATGGATGCCTCGCAATACAAAGACTATGTATTGGTATTGTTGTTTGTAAAATATGTATCTGACAAATACACTGGTGAAAAGTATGCCTCGATTGTAATTCCTGAAGGTGGCAGCTTCCAGGATATGGTTGCCCTCAAAGGAAAAACTGAATGCAAATGTGGGTGAACTGGAAATGAAGGTGAACAGGCATCTTGAGAAAATGGATTTTGATCATTGATCATCAAATAAAGGAATAGCAGTTATGCCAAAAGATAAAAAATCAACAATCAAAGTGCAGGGTACAGCCATTACTATCATTTCACATAAAGAAGATGATTTTATATCGCTTACTGATATGGTTAAAAACTTTGATGGTGGGAGTGCCCTCATTGAACAATGGCTTAAAAATAAAGATACTGTATTGTTTTTAGGGATTTGGGAACAAATTAACAATCCTGATTTTAATTCCATCGAATTCGAGGGAATTAAAAATGAGGCTGGACGAAACAGCTTTTACCTATCGGCTAAGAAATGGTTAAAAGCCACCAATGCTAAAGGTCTTATAGCCAGCGCAGGGCGTTACGGTGGTACTTATGCTCACAAAGATATTGCCTTTGAATTTGGTTCGTGGCTTAGTCCGGAGTTTAAATTGTATCTAATAAAAGAGTTTCAGCGCCTGAAAGAAGATGAAAACAGACGCTTGTCTTTAGATTGGAATCTCAACCGCACTCTGGCGAAACTCAATTACCGTATACATACAGATGCCATTAAGACGCATATAATTCCACCTTCTATCACTAAAGAGCAGGAGAGTTTTGTATATGCCAGCGAAGCCGATGTGCTCAATGTAGCCCTTTTTGGAAAAATGGCTAAACAATGGCGAGATGAAAATCCATTACGAGAGGGCAATATTAGAGATTATGCCACAATAGAACAGTTATTGGTATTAGCTAATATTGAAAGTATGAATGCTGAATTCATACGCATGGGTTTACCTCAGTCGGAAAGGCTGCGTAAATTAAACCGGATAGCCATTACCCAATTACAATCATTAATAGGTAATGTAAATATTAAAAAACTAAATCATGGCAATCAATAAATCAAGAATAAGTATAAAATTAGAGATTGATCTGGAGAAAATGGGATCTGCATGGAAATAATAACTAATGAAAAGACCGGAATTGTGCTTTACGCCAATTTATTAAGTGATATTAAAACCCGCATTCGCCAGGCACAGGTTAAGGCAACACTTTCAGCTAATGCCGAGATGATAATGATGTATTGCGATATAGGTCGTATAATACATAAACGGCAGCAACAGGAAGGATGGGG
The DNA here is from genome assembly GCA_030600695.1 of Methanosarcinales archaeon. Taxonomy (GTDB): domain Archaea; phylum Halobacteriota; class Methanosarcinia; order Methanosarcinales; family Methanocomedenaceae; genus Methanocomedens_A. Next base: position 15,974 of record JAUVLO010000034.1, read on the forward strand.
TGCCGGGATAATTCCTCGATTATCAAAAGATCTTCACAATGAATTGCCTGATGTCAAAGGATTTTCCGAGAGAAACATACAGTTCATGATACAATTTTATAAGGAATATGGGGCAGATGCCGCAATTGGGAAACAACCTGTTTCACAATTTGGAAATATGAAACAGCT
>JAUVLO010000065.1 GCA_030600695.1 Methanosarcinales archaeon
AAGCTTGAGGATCTGAAAAGAAGGTTGGAGAGCAACAAGGGGAAAGAAAGGGATAAAAGCAGCGTGGAGAGGGAGGTCAATGATATTATTCGCAAGGATTTTAGATCAATAATTGGCTATAGTGTTGGCGAGATTCCACAAGGCAAGAAAAAACCGACTTTGGAGATATGGATCAAGAAAGAGGTGGAAGAGCTACGCTACGCAGGTTTTGGAAAGACTATTGTCTTTACTGATATGCATACATGGCATTCCGAAAAGATAGCAAAGACATACAACCAGAAGTATCTTGTCGAGGATGATTTCAAGTTGCTGAATGATGTACTTCTTGTTCCGGTTGGGCCAATTAACCATCATAAGGATTTCAATATCAGGGCACACATTTTTTTGTGTATTATTGGGATGATTTTCTACAGGTATATGGCATGGAGGTGCAAATATTTTGGCTTGAGCCTTAGACGGCTTGTGGAGGAGTTGGAGGGGATACATGTTGCTCTTGTGAAGGGGAAGACGGGTGGCAAGGTTGATTTGGTTGTTGAGGAGATGGATGCAACACAAGCCAGATTGTTTTCTTTGTTGGATTTGGGGAAATTTATAGGAAAGTAGGTGAATCGGTTGCTGGCGGGTTAATGTTTTGATAGGTCATACATTGGTTGGGTTGTCTGATAGTGTTTTTTACTACATCTTTGAAAGCCAAGTTTGAATACAACCTGACAGAACTGGCCGAGTCTGCAAGCGTTTCGAAATCAACTGTCTTCGATATGAAAGATAAGTTGTTACATTACCAGATAATGAGCCCCACAAAAAAGGTGGGCAGGATCCAATTATATAAATTTGAATCCCAAAGCCCTACCGGCAAATTATTGAACGAACTGTCATTAAAGCTCGCTGATATAGATGTGAAGCAACTTGTAAAAGAATGGGAACGCAGGGAGCCTATTAAAGAACGCACCCACGAATGATTATCCCCTTTCTCCCACCAGCGCCGCCAGCACCGCAGGCACAGCCCCGATAGCAGTACAAGTCTCAAGCGGAATACCCTGCCCCGTAATATCCAGGTGATACCGCGCCCTCTCAAACAGCTCCTTCGGCAGCCCCTTATGCCCCAGCCCCACCAGCAGCAGGTACGACCCGCCCCTGATAATCTCATCTGCCAGTGCCGCCGGGGCGATGGCTTTCTTCGGGTCCGGGCTTGAGGTGGTCACCACTGGTACGCCGAACTGGGGCTGGAATCCTTTTTTGGGCAGGTCGAACACGAAGAACCGGTTGTGTTCCAGCATCTCATACAGGTACTTGCCTGACCTGCCGATGGTGGTCTTATCTGCCACGAAATCACACAGTTCCCCTGCATCCATCTTGAACGGGTAGTCGAACAATGCCAGCGCAAACCCATAACTGTAGGCAATGGGTGCCGCCCTGGCAATAGAGCGATAATGTGCATCCAGCACCTTGATCCTGTCATAAGTATTCACCAGTCCCAGTGTCAGCATCTTATCATCTCAATTCCAGTACCATAGGCACCTGCATACACACATCCAGCTTGTCGCACTCTGCACAATCCTGCCACAACACGGGTTTTTGCGAATCATCAAGTGCCTCAAAACCCATCTTCTCGAAAAAGCCCCTGGCCGTCGTTCTTACATATATCCAGTCTGTCATACCCTTTGCCCTTTGCATTAGCGTTTCAAACAACCTGCGCCCGATTCCTTTATTTTTCCACCCAGGCAGCACGGCGATAGACCTCAGTTCCATCAGGTTCATATTGGAATCCAGGCATGCACACCCCACTATCATGCCCCCGGTCTCTGCCACAACAAACCGCTCAATGTTATCATCTACCAGTTCGGTCTCAAGTATGTACTGTGACAGGATGCTTTTGATGTCCGGTATATCGCCTGTGCCGGCACTCCTGATATTGATATTGACATTCACATATCTGGAATATGATATTACTATTATTAAAAATAGAGTAAGGGAGCGGCGGTTGACCGCCCCCTGACAGATACATTCACTCTTCCGGGCTGCCTTCCGGTTCGGCAGAGGATTCCTCTTCCTCTGTCTTAAAGATGTGGATGTCAGATTTATCAGACGCCGCCGCCTTTTCCTTTAATTCCTCGCCAGCCATCACTGTTACTTCGGTCTCCTTCACCAGGGCCTCCTCTATTTTCTCAACTTCCCGCCTCAGTTCCTCGGCCTTGGGTATGTGTCCCAGTATATCCTCGGCCTTACCCACGATATTCTCAACATCCAAGGTTTCGCCAACTTCAGGCACTTCAGTGGAGGCACCCAGATACTGCCCAACCTGGTTGAGCATCTTTGATATCTCCATTGGGAAGATTATCTTTGTGGCCTGGCCTTCTGCCATTTTCGTCATCATATTCATGCTGAGCACAGAAATGGCCTTCTTATCAAGGGGCAGCGCACCCACACTGAGGATTCTCAGACCCTGGGACTCGCCCTGGGCTACCAGTATCTTTGATACCCGCTCGCCTTCGGCTTCCAGTACTTTAGACTGACGTACGCCTTCAGCATTCAGGATCAGTGCCTGCTTGGAACCTTCAGCCTCAAGGATGGCAGCCTTCTTCTGGCCGTCGGCCAGCAGGATAGCAGCCCTTCGCTTCCTCTCGGCAGATGTCTGCTCTTCCATGGCTTCCTTGACTGTGCCTACAGGGTCTACTTCCCTGATCTCCACGGCCTCAACTTTGACACCCCAGGCATCGGTTGCCTCGTCAAGAATATCCCGCAGTTTGGTATTTATGAAATCCCTGTTATACAGGATCTCATCCAGTTCCATATCACCTACGACTGATCGCAGTGTGGTCTGTGACAGGCTTATAGTGGCAACATGATAATTTACCACTTCAAAATAGGCTTTTTCCGGATCAATAACCCTGACATAGACAATAGCGTCCACATTGGTGGGGCTGTTATCCTTGGTAATGACCTCCTGCCTGGGCACATCAAGGACCTGGGTCCTCAAATCCATACGTATTACTTCACTGATCAGTGGATATACCCAGTTAAAACCCGGGTTTAACCGTCTCTTGTACTTTCCGAGCACTATCCACAGTCCCTGTTCATAGGGCTGGATGATAGTGACGCCTGATATAAATATCAGGATCATTGCCACAGTAATTATCACAGCCAGTCCAAAACTTATACCTAATACCATATTTCATCCTTCCTTGTTACTTGAATTCCTGATATTTTTAAAAATCATTTTACTATTCTATTATTTCAGTTACCTTTACATGGACACCTTCGGAATGGATTACCTCTACCTCTTTTCCTTTTGGGATCACCGTGGCGGATGTGGCGCTCCATATCTGGTTTTCGATCTTCACTTTTCCAGTAATGGAACCCGGTTCAACATCAGTGACCACCATACCTTTCTTACCCACCAGAGTGTCCATGCTGGTGGACAGGGGTTTATGTCCACTGGCAATCCTGCGATACACCATAATAGTAGCGATACTTGCCAACAGGCCAGTAATCACCATAATGACAGGACTCCATTGATTGAATATATCCGGAAGCAGTATAAATACTGCACCCATAACCAGTAATACTGTGCCAGGTACTGCTACAAAGAACCCTGGATGAAGCGACTCAGCTACAAGAAGTCCAATTCCGGCAATTATCATCACCCATCCGATTTCTACATTTACCATTATTACATCCCAATACTAATTGTCTTAAATAGTATAATTAATTTTATGTTGTGTATCGTGAATTAGTTCTATCTCCAATGTCCAAGGCTTGCCAAGTTTATAGAGTGTGGAATATCCACCCGGCACGCCGGTGGCAGTGGCCTGCGTAAATGAACTGGTCGTGGTGTCACGCAAAAAATAATCATAAATGTGATATAGGACCAACCTGTTCTAATACCCGGATGGCAAAAAAGCGAAAAAGCAAACCAGAACCAGGCCAGTCTAAAAAGGAAGCAAGACGCCAGCAGGCAAAGGCAAATAAAAAGGCAGCCAATGCAAAGATACTGATCGCTCTTGGCTCGGCCGTAATCCTTATCGCATTGTTATGGGCTATTTTTGGCAATACTGCCACACCGCAGGAATGGGATGTGGATGAAGCTGGTATTATGTCTTATCCCACTGATCGCGGAATCCCGGAATATGATTCAATGGTCGCTGAAAACAATCCTGGATATTTCCTCGATCACATCAACTATTCCAGCAGGGATGGTGTTATAAGTGCGCTGCTGCGTATCCCCAACAACAGCCATCCGGTGCCCGGTATCCTCATACTGCCAGGGGCCACTGTATCAAAAGAGGGCGAGCAGGGGTTGTCTGCCGAACTGGCAGACATGGGCTATGCTTCAATGGTCATCGACCAGCGCAACTTGGGAGGAGTGGACTTCCAGCTTGACGGCAGGTTGTTCCAGGCCGGGCAGGAACCTACCCAGCATAAGATGGTGTTCGATGCCCTGAAAGCTGTTGATGTAATGCGCCAGTACCCTGCGGTTGACCCGAACAACATTGCTATTATCGGCATCAGCAACGGCGGCAGGTTCGCCATCATTGCCGCAGCCATCGACCCGTCCATCAGCGGAGTGGTGGGTATCAGTACCAGCGGGTATGATGTTGAATCCTTTATTGCAAATGATTCGGGCCAGGTCACAGAAAACCAGACCAGGTTCCTGCGCTCTATTGACCCGGATACTTATCTGGACAGGCTGCCGCCCCGCAAGCTGGTGATGATGCATATGACCAACGATTCCATCATCCCAATGGATATGGTGCTGGTGACATACGAGAAGGCTGATGACCCGAAGGTGTTCTATCCGGTAGAAGGGGGCGGGCATGGGTACAATGCTGCTATGAGGGATGTGCTGGAAGCTGAGCTTGGATTGATGTTTAAGTAGTGGAATGTAACTTTTATCCAATTTGTCAATATTAAATGTAGCATAATACATATGTGCAATTAAATATTACATGTAATTTGAAATCAAATGAATAAAATTAAACACATCCAGGCAGAGATTGACATGGACTTATACGACCATCTCAGGCATATCTCCTAGCTAAAGAACACCTCACTAAAAGAAACAATCCATGAAGCTGTTGTCGAATACATCAAGCGGCATGAAGAAGACATAAAGGATGATTCCTTCTTTGATGTGGTCGGGTCATTTGCAACAAAAGAGGGCAACTGGAGTGAAAGGGACGACTGGAGTGAATAGATGCGCATATTCCTGGACACCAGCGGTCTTATCGCCTTGAGCGACAGGAAGGACAGCAACCATGAGACTGCAAGGGCGTACCTTGAGGAAACAGTGCATAAAGGGGCACGGTTCGTGCTGGGCCGCAATGTACTTGTGGAATATATTGATGGCGTGACCAAACGGATCGGAAAGAAGAAGGCACTGGAAGAACTGCATAATATCCTGAACAGCAAATTACTGTCATCGAGCCTGTATCACAAGTGGACTGGGACCTGGCAGTTAAATACTTCAGGAAATACGATGACCAGCAGATTGATATTACGGATTGCCTGAGCTTTGCCATAATGGAGCGGCTCGGCCTGGATACTGCCATGACCTTTGATAGTGATTTCAGGACCCATGGGTTTAAAGCGGTTATTTAATCGAAATATTGCAATTGGTCAATAGCTTTAAATAAAATTTTCTTGAATATACATGAACAAGAAAAAACCAACATCATCAATCAACACTATAACAATATAAAATAATATTTACGTGAGTCTGGACAATATGAAAATTACAACGTTATTATTCCTTTCATCAGTAGTATTATTATCTACATTTACCAGTGTATCTGCCTCATTGCAATCAAATGAAACAGTTTCATTCGAAGCCAGTGATCAGTGGTTAGACCTTGAAATACAGAATTCCCTGTTAAATAACACTCCTGTTTTTATTTATTTCTATTCTGATTGGTGTTATTTCTGCAAGAACCAATCTCTTATTGTAGATGAACTGGAAAAGGAATACGCAGGGGATATCACCGTGATCCGTGTAAATGCAGGTGAAAATCGCCAGGAAGCACAGGAGTTCAACGTAACCGGCGTTCCTGCAATCTTTCTTACTGTAAAATTGAATGAAAGTACTTATGAATATCAGAAATTTACAGGCTTAAAAAATGATTCGATATTGAGAGAAGGTATTGATACTGCAATATCAATGCACGCCGAAGTGCAAACTGAGGCAGTGCCTCAACCCACTGATAATGAAGATGCACCTGATACGCCATTACCAATATCATTGACACTCTTAACCCTTGCTGGTGCAACTGTATATTTACTGAGACGGTAGATGGATATGAATGCGATTGGCTTGATATCGATCTTGCCCCAACCTACTTCGAAAGGATAAAAAGATGGGTGCCGATGCCGTGATAAATACCAGGTTCATGACCTCAATGGTAATGGCAGGGGCAACCAGGATACTGGCATACGGCACGGCTGTCAAGTTGAGGGATAATGAATGATTTTATTCAAATCTTTACGATAGTATTAATAACTTATAGAATGAAATAATAGTAAACCATTGAACAATTAAGGTGAAGATAATTATGGGACCCAAGAATGCTTTTTCAATTATTATTATAACAACATTGTTAGCAATATCAATATTTGCTGCAGGCTGCACTGATATTAAACCTGAACCTTATATTGAAGATACAGCAACACCCACTGCAACAGTAACGGCAACACCCACCGAAATACCCACTGCAACAGTAACGGCAACACCCACACCTACTGCAGTACCCCAGGAATATTTGATCAGGATCACGAGTTACATGTTCATACCTGTAGGGGATAAAGAAATAAACGTGGGCGACACCATTAAATGGAGGAACTTCGAAAATAGCAAGCAACCGCGAACACTTGTAAGTGAGGATGGCATATGGGAAGAAGAACAATATCTCCCTTATATGCGGTATGTGAGCCATACCTTCAACGAAACCGGTACATATACTTTCTACCTGAAAGGCAGGGATACAAAGATATTAACCGTTACTGTGGTATAATAAATAATGAACAACAAGATCATCAATGAAGGGGGTGTTCGAATTGAGGTTCCCCTTCCCGATGATCCATCATGTATTCCATCTTCTTCTGCAGGTGTGTTCTATAACCCTGAAATGGAATTAAACCGTGATATTACCATTTCTGCTGTTGCGGTTTTTATAAAAGATCATGGCCTTGACACTGAAGCGGTTTCCTACGCCGACGTTATGTCAGCCTCGGGCATCAGGGGCATACGTATGGCAGCCGAGGTGGGACCCAAGTGCTGCCTGAACGACTGGAAACAGGATGCCTTTGAACTGATCCGGAAAAATATAATGCTGAACGGTCTGGAAGATATCTGTACCCCTTCCCGGCAAAATGCCAATACTCTCATGCACCGGAAGTATTTTGACATTGTTGACCTCGACCCCTTCGGCTCACCCGCCCCGTTCCTGGATGCTGCGGTCCGCTCGGCCCGCAGGTTACTGTGCATCACTGCCACAGATACCGCACCCCTGTGTGGTGCCCACCTGAGATCGGGAATGCGAAAGTATGCGGCAGTGCCGTTGAACACCGAATACCACAGAGAGATGGGGGCACGCATCCTGCTGGGTGCGGCGGTACGGGCACTGGCACGCCGGGATAAAGGGGTAAAGGTGCTGTTGACCCATGCAACACGGCACTATGTCAGGGTATATCTTGAGATTATAAAGGGTGTGTCCTCTGCTGATGATGCCCTGGATAAAATGGGTTTTATCACCCACTGCCTAAATTGCGGATACAGGTCATGGAAATATGGGCTGGCGGCACAGCTGGGATCGATCTGTCCCCATTGCAAAGGGACACTCAAACCTGCCGGACCACTCTGGCTGGGCAGTATCCGGGAGCGGGATTTCTGTGAGGCGGTGCTTGTCGAACTGGAGACCAGGAAGCCGGGAAAGTGGGAGCAGGCAGTTAAGATCATTGAATTCTGCCGTGGCGAAATAGATGTTGTGACCTATTACGACCAGCATTGGTTGTGCAAAAAAAATAAAATCTCGCCCGGACCTATTGATGAACTAGTAGAGGCACTGGTATTGGCAGGATTTTACGCTTCACGCACCCATTTTACCGGGACAGGGTTCAAGACAGATGCAGGGCTTGAGCAGATCAATATATTATTACGTAATCTTGATAACAAAAGGTAGATCAATCGATAGTTTCATGGGTGTGCACATATTATGCAGAATAGTAGAGAACAAAATCCTCCCTTCGGTCGGATTTTCTTGAGTACACCAAGTTATACTTGATATACTAAAACAAAATATATCTATTACAATCCCTATAGAAGTCTGCGAACTATGACCAATCCGGTAAAAATACTGAAAAAAAGCACATTCGGGCCAAAACCAAGAATCTCAGAAAGCCCTTATGTCAGGCTTTTGGACCTGAAGTCCAAGCCTTATTTTATTGTAGCCTCGGTTGAAGTAGGCAACACTACAACTAAATGCATACTGACAGCTACTAACCTGGAGGATGGCAAGACCAGCCTCGTCAACAAAACTGTAAATATGACACGGGACGTCAGGAGCCCCAGGCCGGAAGAAGATATTTTCGGTAAAACACTTACAGGCATTTCACTTACAAGGGAATCTGTAGCCGAACTGGTACGTGATACTCTAAAGGAATCGCTCAGTACAGCCAAGCTTGATATTAAAGAGGACCTGCACTTCGTGGTACGCTCCACCGGAGTTGTTGCCGGTTTTGATTCGCCTGAGGAAGTAGGCCATTTTGTCAAGGCCCTGGCAGACGGGTGTATGATGGCCGGGGTACCACCCAAACACATGATCCCTGCCATGTCCATTGACAATGTGCCACAGCGCTTCAGGAAGTTCAGTTTGATAGAAAAGATCGTATTCACGGGCGCGGTGGGCGGCGTACTTCCCCCGATAGGTGCCTCAGGACTTGAGGTGGTTGCCAATGAGATGGAAGGTGAACTGGCCACTGCCGGTATTAAGGAAGGCGCAAAATGGGCTGGCATTGATTTCAGGAATCCCTGCCTCTCCATCGACTTCGGCACAACGCTGGATGGTCGCATCACCAATGATGAAACCCCTTATGCCAGGGTTACCGGGAATTTTGCAGGGTATGCGGGTGCCATTCCGGATGCCATTATCCAGGGCACCCATCTTGTGGATGAAAAGGTAGGTACTGCCCTTGACCTTTTTAAAAACAAGCCAGTGGGACTGCTCACATGGATGAAGCGGGGGAAGGTTATCGAAGAGTATACAAACAAGATACATGAACTGGTATCTATTGAGGTGGTTCCTGAAAATGTGGACAAGTACGGCAGCGTACCGGTCAGCCCGAAAGCAGCAAAGGAAATCGGGGTCACCCTGATAGGGTGCGATGTGGGGACAAACGGTTCCGACCTGGATAAACTATCAAAGATAGGGGGCGAAGTGTATGAAAAATATGGATTGGAGACACTGTTCGCTATAGTGGATATGGTGTGTGCTATCATGGTGAAACGGCTGGTGAAAGTTGCATTGGATGAGAACCTTGTTACAGAGAGAACAACTATTGGGTTGACGGGAAGGGCAGCCATTACCGGATGCAAACCCCGATTGATACTCAGCCAGATAAAAAAACTGGGCATATTCGATTCACCTGAGGAACATATTGCATTTATCGATGATGGTCTGGCCCGGGGAGCTGCGGTAATGGCCAGGTGTATGAATTCACTTGGTACGCCCAAAAACCCCCTGGGTGGTTCCAGAGGTGGGAAATGTGTCCTGCGGGAACGCATGAAGCTCCAGGGTGGGAACATGGATGAAAAAGAAATGAAGAAAATGACTGCTGAAGAGGCACAGGTTAAACGGTCATCAGCATAAAGGGAAATAATTTGAGACTTTTTAATTTATTCTGATCAAGTATGATAAATGGATCATGGCAAAGAAGATCAACCACAGAGAGCACAGAGGACACAGAGCGTTATTGTTTCTCTGTGCTCTCTGTGCACTCTGTGGTTATAAACCGTTCAGAAAATAATAAAAAGTCTCATAATCTTGAATGAACATCAGCATAAAGGAAACTAATCCTAAACTATCATCAGCATAAGGGTGAATGATCTTGAACGATGAACGCAAAAAGGCATTGTTATTGTTAGGCTGCCCTGAAGTCCCGGTGCAGACCAGCCTGGCTATCTATACCCTGGACCTGCTGGTAAAAAGCGGCACCATGGTAACCATTGCAGGTAACCCTGCCGCACTGGGACTGGTACGGACGGCCGACCCTGCAGGATATTATATCAAGGATACAGCCGACCTTGATGCTACTATCGGCGCTCTTGCCGAAAAACGGGTTGATGCCGATATATGTTATGTGTTCATCCATAACGATGCAGGGGTGTCATATCTTGCCACGGCAGCCGCATTAATAAGCGGTGAGGCTGTGGGTATAATATTCGGGAACAATGCCCGGACCCTGGCACAGCAGTGTGATGATGCAGGTTTAGAACATATCTGGGCCAGGGCTGTGCATAATCCAAAACCAATAATATCAAAAGTAAATATGGAGGTAGAACGTTGGGCTGCATCGAACAGTTAAACTATGAGATTTTACTATCCAAGGTTAGATTCAAGGAATGCTCGACATTCATCAGCTCAAATTATGATGAATATTACCAAGTCCAGCCCGGGTATCATATGATGAATGTGTTCATTATAGGTGTTCCTCCAATCTATGTGGCAGTGGATGGCGATAATATCATATTTCCATATACAAAGCCCTGTCACGGTACCTTTTTGCTCACAATTGCCAGTCCCGAAGAAGTGGAGAAGATCAAAAAAACGGGCAAACTTGTAAAGTAAAACGTCTAAACGTCTATAGACTGGCATGAGTCGAATGCATTAGTCATCGGTTAAGGAGTTTGACTGGCTCGATATGTATCGTTTTCCAAAGAACCAATGATTTGTTATGATTAACCAATTTAGTTTAAATAGAACACAGATGACACGGATTAGACGGATTTTCACGGATTTATTTTCGTATCCGCGCGCATCCGTGTCATCCGTGCAATCCGTGTTCTA
>JAUVLO010000082.1 GCA_030600695.1 Methanosarcinales archaeon
ACTGGTGTACAGGGAGACTAAAACCATAGAGGGTGGAGGCTATTATTACGTTTATTCAGCACTTGATCCCTGTAAATTAAAAGAAATGATAAAAGGGAATATCGATACCTGGTATGAAAAGATGAACTCCATGATAGAGGACCTCGAAACCGGGATACTTGAGTCTTAGTTATGTGTCATCGGTTAGGAGTAATATTGTAATGGAACACGGATTGCACGGATGACACGGATGTGCACAGATAATAAATAAATCCGTGAAAATCCGTGTCATCCGTGTTCGATTTAAATTAAATTGGAGAATCGTATGAAATCATTGGTCTTTTGGAAAATAATACATACCGGCTCTGTCAAACTCCTTAACCGATGACCATGCAGTCTTAGTGGGTTTACAATACCTGGTCACACACCAGTTCAACCTGTTCCCTGAACTCTTTTTGCTTAATCCCCATAAGTCCTGCAAAAAACATTGCACCACCTGCTCCCACGCCCTCCTTGATAACTCCGGATTCATACATCCTGAGTCCCTTATACCTGGATTTGTCAAAACCAGGGTCGGCAATATACGATTCAAAGCCCAGGTCAGATACAGTTTCAACAAAACTGGCAGTGCCATCTTCTGCCACAAATTTAGTAGTGGCAATTGAAATATTGCCATTTATGCCCAGCCCCCCCAGGAGGGCCAGCACTGCCATCATCTGCGTGCCGCCTGCCAGTACGATCCTTGTATCCTCCAGTCCGTCCATGAGACCGCACACACACGGCATCATTGGATCGCCGAAATGCTCTATTGCGCCCATAGGGTCGTGTGCCATATCGCCAAACCGGATGCCTGCTTTGCTGAAAGCTTCACCCACGACCTGTGCTTTAATATCCAGGGGGTTAAGGGAATTACTGCTGCTCACCCTGCCGTCTATGCCCATTGCCTGAAGTACAGCCATGGCAGTGGTGGTCCCGCCTGGTATACTTTCTCCAATAATAACAAGATCCGAGAGCTTTCGTATCTGGCGTCCCATCTCTACCGCATTAGCATATATCTTACCCGCATCCGGCACTGCCTGGGCCGTCCTGATATCCCTGCCAGGTAAGGCACCAACATCCAGCAGGGGTATGTGGGGGATTATCTTAAGGCCACTGTTTATGAACATAAAAGGGATGCCTGTCAACTGCATTGCCGCCCTGGTGATCACGGCAGGTGTAGGACTCTGGTCCGTCATCGGGGGTTCGGCATTGCACACTGTCCTGCCCAGTGTTACTAATTCGGCATCTCCTGCCGGGGTATAGTCGATCAACCCTGGTGATTTCCCTGCTGCAGAGATACCCCGTATACTGGCTGTATCCGTATTTGACAGGACACATAGGAATAGCGGGTGTTCACTTTCGAATTTGGTTGGTTCAGGGGAGATCCAGTAATCCATATATACTCCTTTAACGTGGCACTGTCTTTAAGAGTTACCCTATTTCTCCAGGGCAACTATCCCATAATAAGAACAAAATCCTCCCTTCGGTCGGATTTTCTTGAGTACATCAAGTTATACTTGATATACTATAAAAAATATTTTCCCTTTTACCTGCTGCTAACGTAATTCAGGCACCAAGGAATAAAATAAGCTGTAATCAGGGAATATGCTCAAGCTTAGAAAAAAAGGAAAAAACAATCTACTCTTTTTGAAACTTCAACATCTTCAGTTTTTCAATATTTTTCATTATTCTCAGAGTATCTTCTTTGGTCTGCCTTTCGAGATGCTTTACAATCTCACCCATCGGAACAGCAAGCTTATAGACTTTCATCGGCCTGCCCTTGCCTTCTTTCTTGATCTCTCTTTCAGCCAGCCACCCGAAATTCCTTAACTCCCTCATGGCAATACTAACTTCTGGCTGCCTGAGCTGGGAACCAAGTTCCAGGTCTTTTGAAGTTGCTTCATTAACATTTGAAAGAAACGCAAGAGTTGAAGCCACATTCCTTGACAGATTTAAATTCCGTAAAATATCAATAAACTCCAGATCCGTATCATCAAAAACTCTTACTTCAGAAGATCTCATATATCATATCACCCAATATATTATTTCTTATTTTTTTTATAATATAAATAGTTAATTCTAATAAATAATATTTAAATTAAGTCACTATTAATATGGATTTATAATTTTCGATAAATCACTACTCTTGATATTGTTTAATATTATACTATGATTATTATAGTTTTGGGTCTATGGCTACTATTTCATACATCTTATTTACCATGAACTCAATTTTACATACAATACAGGGATACTTATGAAAGACACATCTGTCAGCAACAGGATGCAGGAATACTTTGACGAACTGGAGAAAACGCTCCAGGTTGAAATTGATATTGCCTCTAAAGCCAGGAAAAAAGGGCTTGAGCCAAAACCACATATCGAAATTCCACTCGCTAAGGACCTGGCTGACAGGGTTGAGAAACTTATGGGGATAGAAGGTGTTGCACCCTGTATCAGGGAACTGGAAACAAAAATGAGCAGGGAAGCAGCAGCTCTCCAGATAAGCGTGGATGTGGCCACCGGAAAAGTACAGTCATTCGATTCCGAGACCGAGGCCATTGATGCGGCTGTCAGGGTGGCTGTGGCTGTGCTTACAGAAGGTGTGGTAGCGGCTCCCATCGAAGGTATCGAGCGGGTCGATGTGGACGATAATACAGATGGCTCGCGGTTCATCAGGGTTTATTATGCAGGTCCCATCAGGAGTGCTGGCGGCACGGCACAGGCACTTTCGGTCCTGGTGGCTGATGTTGTGAGGCAGAATATGGGTCTTGAGCGGTACAAGCCCAGTAAGGAGGAAGTTGAGCGGTATGTGGAAGAGATATTGGTGTACAGGCGCGTGGCCAACCTGCAATATACACCCAGCGAAGAGGAGATACGGCTTATAGTGGAGAACTGTCCCATATGCATTGACGGTGAACCAACCGAGGATGCTGAGGTAGAAGGGCACAGGGACCTGCCCCGTATTCCCACCAACCGCGTAAGGGGCGGGATGTGCCTGGTACTGGCCGAAGGGCTGGCACTAAAAGCGCCCAAGATACAGAAGCATGTAAATGCACTCAAAATGGAGGGCTGGGACTGGCTTGACCAGTTCATTGCCGGGGTCAGGAAAGATGATGATGACGACCAGGAAAATGATGATGACACGGGGGTCAGGGTCAAGCCCAAGGATAAATACCTGCAGGACATCATTGCGGGCAGGCCAGTATTCTCATATCCTTCCAGGCCAGGCGGCTTCAGGTTAAGGTACGGACGCAGCCGGAACACCTGTTTTGCAGCCGGCGGCGTAAGTCCGGCAACCATGGTATTAATGGATGATTTTCTTGCACCCGGCACCCAGATGAAAGTTGAAAGACCAGGTAAAGCCCTTGGAATAGCACCGGTGGACAGCCTGGAAGGTCCAACGGTACGGTTGTTCAACGGCAGGGTCATGCGGGTGGATTCCATTGACGAGGCAAGGAAAATAAGGGATTCGGTATCCAGTATCCTTGATATCGGGGAGTTGCTGATCAACTACGGCGATTTCCTTGAAAATAACCATATCCTGGTCCCTTCATCGTATTGTTTTGAATGGTGGATCCAGGAACTGCATACTAACGCAGGTAAGATAGGGAAAGATGTGCCATATGATGATCCACAGCTAACCGACCCCGGCGGCCAGGCCGCACTGGAATTGTGTGATACGTTCAATGTTCCGCTCCATCCCCAGTACACTTACCTGTGGCACGATGTTACTTCAGGAGAAATAATCACACTTTCAAAATACGTTGAACAAAATGGCGGGTTTGATGGTGAACTGCTGTCAATTCCTGTTGACGATACAATAAAGCAGATACTGGAAAAACTGCTTGTCCAGCACAGTATCCGGGAGCAGCGCATTGAGATCGAACAGGCAGCACCGCTGGTCAGGTGCCTTGGGCTTGATGGTTCACTACAAAGGCTCAGGAGCGCTTCACAGGACGATTTTCCTGACCCCATGGAGATGGTAAACCACCTTGCCCAATTGACGATCAGGGCAAGGGCACCCTACAGGATAGGAGCGCGGATGGGGCGGCCGGAAAAATCTAACAGGCGGGAGATGAAACCGGCACCGAATGTGTTATTCCCTGTAGGTGAAGCAGGCGGGCGGACCAGGTCCCTCATTAATGCAAAGAACTACTCCAGGTCGTTCAAGGAAAATGTGGGTGTCTTTGATATCGATGTGGACTGCCGGGCATGTACCCGCTGCGGTACTATGACCTTCAGGAACTTTTGTCCTGACTGCAACAGCCCGACACTGCCAAAACTGCACTGTCCTGTATGTAATATCGAAACACATGAACCGGTATGTCCCAAATGCCAAAAGGAGACTACTTCGGCTGATAAGCTGACAATTAATTTCAAGGAAGAGTATAAAAGGGCCTTTGAGAACCTGGGTGAACGGGACAATCTTGATACTTTTAAAGGTGTCCAGGGACTGATATCCAAACACAAGACACCTGAACCTATTGAGAAGGGAATACTACGCGCCAGGCATGGTGTGGTTACCTTCAAGGATGGAACGGTGCGTTATGATATGTCTGATATGCCTTTGACCCATGTCAGGCCTGATGAGATAGGTGTAAGCGTAGAGGCTATGCACCGACTGGGATACACTATTGACACATATGGGGCAGACCTGACAGACGTATCGCAGGTGGTCGAACTGAAGGTGCAGGACATTGTCGTTTCCCATCACTGTGCCGAATACCTGCTCAAGACCGCCAATTTCATTGACGACCTGCTTGTCAAGTATTACGGCCTGGAATCATACTATAAGGCAGGATCGGAGGAGGACCTTATCGGGACCATGGTCATTGGGCTTGCACCTCATACCTCTGCCGGGGTACTTGGCCGGGTCATAGGGTTTACCGGTGCCTCGGTGGGTTATGCCCATCCCTTTTTCCATGCTGCCAAGCGGCGCAACTGTGATGGTGATGAGGACTGTGTCATGCTGCTGCTGGATGGGTTCTTAAATTTCTCACGTTCATACCTGCCAGATAAACGGGGCGGCCAGATGGATGCACCGCTTGTGCTTACTACGCACATCGACCCAAAGGAGGTGGATAAAGAGGCGCATAATATCGACCTGTTATACAGGTATCCGCTTGAGTTCTATGAGGCCACCCTGGACTATGCCAATCCCAAAGACCTGGAAAAGCTCATTGATACCGTGAGCAGCAGACTGGGAACGCCTGGACAGTATGAAGGCTGGGGTTTTACCCATGATATTTCAGATATTGCCATGGGGCCGGCCAACAGTGCATACAAGACCCTGGGTACTATGATCGAAAAGATGACGGCCCAGCTTGAACTGGCACGTAAGATAAGGGCAGTGGATGAGCGGGACGTGGCGGAAAGGGTTATCAAATCCCATTTCCTGCCTGACCTTATCGGCAACCTGAGGGCTTTTTCCCGCCAGCAGGTCAGGTGTGTGAAGTGTAACAGGAAGTTCAGGAGAGCGCCGCTGAAAGGTGTATGTCCGAAATGCAACGGTAAGATCGTACTAACTGTGCATGAGGGGTCTGTCAAAAAGTATATGGATATTTCACTTAAGGTAGCAGAAGAGTACGAAATAAGTGATTATACCAAACAGAGACTTGAACTGATCAATCTTGAGATCAAGTCCCTGTTCGAGAGTGATGTTTCAAAACAGATGGGTCTGGCAGATTTTATGTGATATCGTATCCACTTCAAAAAGCATGGTATTTTGACCGGATTTACAGGATTTACAGGATATTAATGTTGCCTCGTATCCTGTCGATCCTGTCAATCCGGTCTAATAATTTTTCATGTGTCATCGGTTGAGAGTAATATTGTAATGGAACACGGATTGCACGGATAACACGGATGCGCACGGATAATAAATAAATAAATCCGTCAAATCCGTGTCATCCGTGTTCGATTTAAATTATATTGGAGAATCATATGAAATCATTGTTCTTTTGGAAAATAATACATACCGACTCTGTCAAACTCCTTAACCGATGACCAATGAATAATTTTTAAATTACCCTTAGATTTGAAGTAGATACGTGATATCCATGGTTCACAGGTCATTGGCATCTGCGAATTTAATCAATGCTTCTCCCAGTTCCCTTGTATATTTTGGGTTCAGGTTGAACCTGCTTCTTTTCTGGCCGCTGCGCTCCTTTGCGATCTCTACATATTCTTTATCGAATTTCTCGCTTGTTGCCAGGGTTATGGTCATATACCACCCTGCTTTCATTTTTATTTCAAGGTAATCCTTGGCATCGTCATTGGATGTATCTGTCATTTCATTGTCCTCTCATATATCTCATATCTCTTATTCTACCATAAGATCGGTAGTGAAGGTCAATATTCTATGTCCTGCCTGATAAAGACTATTATGCCAAGCATGATGAGTACCAGGGCTGCCAGGAGCTGGATCAGTGCATACTGGATTACCAGGGCATTATTTCCGCCATACAGAACCATCAGGTCCTGGGTGATGGGGGAAAGCATGACAAGGGTCTGAACCATGGACAGTATCTTTTCCCCAGCTACACTAAAGACCGGAAGCAACAGCCACAGCATGGCAAGAGTGGCGGCAATGGTGGTGAACTTAGCAGAAAGGGAGACTGCAGATTCTTCATCCTTTTTCCTAACTGATATGAGCGTGCCAAGGGAAGTGAATAACAGTGTGGTTGAAATGGTCATGATAATTATGTTTACCATCAGTTCTGTCAATTCCGGCATGAAGCCTGACATTTCAGGTGTTCGGAATACAGATATGGATATCCAGAACACGCCAAGCATCATTATCAATATCATCGGTATTGTTGTCAATAAAGCACCTGAGAGTTTGGCAAGGTAAAGGGATATACGCGAATTGGCTGTACTGCCAATAATATAAAGCGTCCTGGCTTCACGTTCGCGGGATATGGATGATGCAGCACACCTTATGGCGAGCCTGGATATCATACTGACACCCACCAGTATGGAAACGAGCATGATGAACGTAATACCCAGTTCGGCAGGAAAGACGATCTCGGGTGTCATTCCCTCTGATGCAGATTCAAATGCGGTCATCCCCAGGATGAACATGAATATCAGGATGTCGGTAAGAATTGAATCCCCGGTTTTCATCCCGCCCGGCATTTCCATTCCCGTAGGCAGTTGGGCCCCGTAATCCTGTATGCCTACACCATATAGCGATATCCCGAATATAATGATGAAAATAAGGTACGATGCCCTGTTCTTGTGGATTACCAGGAATTTTAGTTCCTGCCATACCATATGAATAAAACCAATTAATGTGCCAGGCAGGTCGCTCATTCCCTACCCCCTCCTGTGGCAAGTTTGATAAATATCTCTTCCAGGCTTATTTTGCTGGGTCTTGCTTCTGTTATATCGGTATAGACAGATGCCTGCCGAATTACTTCGGGAATGTCGGCATCAGGGTCGGCCACGCTGGCAATTACCCATTCCCTGGTGACTTCGACTGAATTGACCCTGCTCATCTGCCTGAGTTCACTGGCCAGGTCATCTATCTTGCCAGAATCACTGGGTCTTAATTCCACACTGACCTTACCAACTTCATTTCTAAGGGATTCGATATCATTTTCGATAAGTGTCCTGCCTTCTTTGAGGATAGTTACGGTACTGCACAGTTCTTCCACTGTGAACAGGTCGTGGTCGGATACGAGTATGGTCCTGTCTTCCAGTCCAAGTATAATATCCTTGAACTGGCGCCGCACTACCGGGTCAAGTCCTGACATGGGTTCATCCAGCAGCAGTACCGGGGGGTCAGTAACCATGGCCAGGGCAAGTGCTACACGTTTTTTCATGCCTGTGGAAAATCTTGATATTTCCTGGTTTGCTACTGCTTCCATGTCCAGTTCTTCCAGGACCGAGCTTACTCTTTGGGCTATTTGTGTTTTACCCATACCCGATATTCTTGCATATGCGGTGATCTCCTCATGGGCAGTAAGGTATTCGTGCAGCCTGGGTGTTTCCGGGACCACACCTATCTGGTGCCTGATGGCCCTGCCATTTTTTAATGGTATATC
>JAUVLO010000111.1 GCA_030600695.1 Methanosarcinales archaeon
CGTCCCCTTCTTCCCTGTCTTTTTGCCGTCCAGTACGGCTGAAAGTTCCTCGATCAGCGCCGCCGTAGCCTCACCTTTTTGGGTCAGCTCCACCCGTTTCACACGATTATCGCTGCCGTCCTGTTCGAACACAACGATCCCCTGCTCTTCCAGCTTGCCCAATATATTGGTAGTATGCGAAAAAGTAGACTCAATCTCCCTGGAAATAACAGATGCATAGGTTCCCCCCTCCCTCCTTACAGCAAGCAGTACCCTTGCAGGCTTTTGCTGCAGGATCAGGTTGAAAGCATCGTTATCCATTTATCCTCCCTATTTGCAAGACTTTGTATTATTTTCTGGAACGGTTTATAACCACAGAGTGCACAGAGAACACAGAGAAAACAATAACGCTCTGTGTTCTCTGTGTCCTCTGTGGTTGATTTTCTTTGCCATGACCCATTGATCCGGAATAAATTAAAAAGTCCCCTATTTCCCCAGTTCCCTGGACCGTTCGGATGCAGCAATCACCGCACTCATAACAGCAGCCCTGACCTTCCTTTTCTCAAGCGCCTCAATACCCCGAATAGTAGTACCGCCAGGCGATGTCACCATATCTTTCAATTCACCCGGATGCTGGCCCGACTCCAGTACCATCTTTGCCGCACCCAGCACGGTCTGGGCCGCAAGTGTCTGCGCCGTAGCCCTGTCCAGTCCCTGGTGCACGCCACCGTCTGCAAGTGCCTCTATTATCATAAAAACAAATGCAGGTCCGCTGCCCGAAAGCCCGGTAACAGCATCCATCAGGTGCTCGTCCACCACAACAGTCCGGCCCACTGAACCCAGTATCTTCCGGGTGGTTTCCACATCGGCTTCAGTGGCAGCATCTCCCGGACATATAGCCGAAGCAGCCTCGCCAACTGTGGCGCAGATATTAGGCATGACCCTTACTATCCGGGTCCCGCCAGGCAGTTCATCAGCCAGGCTCTCGATATTCACACCCGCTGCAATAGAGATGAACAGATGCTCCTTTATAATTGATTCCTTGATACCCTGCAGCACATACCTGATTATCTGGGGTTTCACTGCAAGTACGACCACATCCGCCTTCTCTAATGTATGCATGTTATCGCAAGAAACAACAATTCCCAGTTCCTCTGCCATTGTATTCAGTTTCTGCTCATCAATATCACTGGCACATATCCTGTCAGGTTTCACCAGGCCGGCATTTATCATGCCCCTGATAAGTGCCTCCCCCATCTTACCTGTTCCAATAAATCCTATAGTCAAGTTTTTCATCTGAATCACCGGTTTACTCTGCCTTTCGCTTAGGCTCCATATACTCTATAGCATCCTCAAGACCGCTGGCTTTCAGCGTTTCATCCGTGGGTATGCCGTCCACATCCCAGCCCCTGCGCTGGTAATAAATATCCAGTATCTCCCTGAACTCGTCCCTGTTCAACACCTTTCCCGCATGGGGACCCGTCTTGATAGGGTCATTGAACACCCGCTCAGGCGGCCTGTCATCATCCCTGGTCAGTCCCAGCCTGATATTGATGGCACGGGTCAGGTTGTACACGTCATTGCTGAGCTTAAGCAGTTCTTCCAGCGTGAACTCAATACCAACAGCCGCACTAAAGAACTCGGCATAGGTATTCTCATCAAATCCCAGTTCTATCCAGGGCAGCCTGCACACACCCAGCATATCGAACAGGGGGCGTACGGTCTGGTGATATATGACAAGGTCTGCCTTTTCATTAAGGTCCCAGTTGCCTCCCATCTCCAGTTCCTTGGCAATAGGCCAGGCTCTTGCATGGTGTGCCCCAATATCTGAGGTAGCATATCCCAGCGCCATGGTCATGGCCACCCTGGCATCGTATGCCGACTGGTCCAATCCCTTCACGTGGCTTATTATAGGTGCCAGTTGAGGCCAGCGTTCGATCACGCCATATGCCCCCTCTGCCAGTGTATCACCAACACCTTCCCTGAAGGCTATCTTGCGTATCATTTCCATGACACTTTCGTCATCGCCCCAGTTCAGTGCCATACCGTCCAGGTCTTCCAGTGTGACCAGGTCCTTCTCATAGGCCTCTATCATCACACTGATGAGGCTGCCTGCTGTAATGGTATCTATACCGTATTCGTCACACAGGTAGTTGGCCCTGAGTATGGCACTAAAATCGCTCACACCCACATTGGAGCCGAACATGGCTGCGGTTTCGTATTCGGGCCCCTCGATAACCGTGCCCGCATACTTTCCGTCCTTGACAAGGTTCACGTTGCCGCATGCCATGGGACAGCCGAAACAGGCAGTATCGCCTATCTTGTATTCCAGTTCCATGACATCGCCGTTTATCTTATCGGCCTCCTCGAAATGGGTATCCTTGAAGTTGTGTGTGGGTATGATGCCTGCCGTATTGGCATAATCGATGACACTCATCAGGCCCTGGCGCTGCCAGAACTCGAACAGGTTGTGCTGGGAAAGTTTCTTGTATGCTTTGTCACTGAGTCTGGTGAGGCGTTTTAGGTCTGCCACAGGCAGGTCCCTGGTGCCCCGAATGGCAATAGCTTTCAGGTTCTTTGAACCCAGAATGGCACCCATGCCGGTACGTCCGGCATTGCGCCCCCAGTCTGCGGTGATACACGCCATTTTGACCATCTTCTCACCGGCAGGACCGATCGATGCCACCTTTACGGTCTCATCACCGATATCCTCACGTAACTGGTGTTCGGTCTCTATGCTGCCCATACCTGCATATTTTCCAGCGCTCTTTAGCTGGATATCATCATCATCAATCCAGAGATAGGATAAGTCGGGTGCCTTACCCTTGATAACCACTGCATCGAACCCTGCCTGGCGCAGTTCCACTCCGAACATGCCGCCTATATTGCTGTCCCCATATATGCCTGTGGTCGGGCTGATGGAACAAATGGATGTCTTGCCGGATGAGGGCAGGTATAATCCTGATAAGGGGCCGGGAGCTATTACTATGATATTTTCAGGGCTTAAGGGGTCAGTACCTTCTTTCATGTGCTCCCACACCAGCCTGGCACCCCAACCTCTTCCCCCTATGTATTTCAGGGCAAACTCCTCGTCTACTTCTTCTACATGGGTCTTGCACTCGCTCATGTCAACATGCAGGACCTTCATGAAATATCCGCCATTAATGCTCACGGGAATCACCCCTTGTACCGCCGGTTTCTATCTCGGCGTATCTCAGTTTTTTCTTTTCACCATGCTCAAAATATTCGACTTCCTGCATGTTGGCATACTGTAATGCTGAGACTAAACGGTGTGCCTGGCCCAGGGTATGTTCAGGGACATACAGGATGGCTTTTTTGGGACATGCTGCTACGCACTTTGGGTTGCCGCCGCACAGGTCGCATTTGAATGGCGTCTCTATATCTTCATGCACGAAGATGGCGCCGATAGGACATGCACTTACACAGGCATGGCAGGAGATACACCTATCTTCCAGTATAGTGACCACGCCATCGGTGACTACAATGGCATCGGCGGGACATGCATCCCTGCATTGGGGCTTCTTGCACTGGTCACACACGACAGGCATCTTGATAACAGGATGCGGATATAGTGAAATAACTCTTATGTTAGCCTTTTTAGGATTGTTGACACCGGCATGTGATATGGCACATACCAGTTCACATACCCGGCAGCCGGAACATCGCTCAGGTATCACTGTCAGCTTTTTGCGCAATCTGATCACCAGAATATATACACTATATTATCTATTTAGAATATAGATTAAGTAATATTATAAATAACCTTCCAGGTAGCTGGCTGTAAAAAAGTGTCTACTGGCTGAGTTTTATTATGGCTTCTGCCAGGTCTCCGCCTGAACTTTCCAGGGCTGCCTTTGCTTCATCCGGGGTTTTTCCGGTCTGCTCTGCCACAAGTGCCACATCTTCATCCGGAATTGGGGTTTCACGTGGTACTTCTATTGGATTACCTACAATCTGGTATGTAAGCATACCCGGAGCCGCCACCTTTGTCACGCTGGCATCATCAAAGATGATATCAGTGTCTGGAGTCCGTATAATTACCTGTTCCACATTATCGATCTCTTTTGTGTCTATTCCCATCTGCTTCATCATCTGGTTCATGGCACGGGGATTGACTCCTCGCATTCCGGCTGGTTTTTTTGCCATTTATTTCACCTGCAATTTAGATATAGCACCCAATATTAATACATTGTTCTAATTTTACCCACACCGGATGAACATCAATATAAACAAGTATCCATATAATCCATATCAGTGTGATTACCGTGGCTATTGACCAATATCTCCAGAAATTCGCAAACATCAAACGTTCCACCAGTGGAACCATAAATATCGACCCACTACAGCGCGGTGGGATACTGACCGACGAGGCCAGGGCGGCACTGGTGGAGTGGGGTGATGGATATTCGATATGTGATTTCTGTCCCGGCATCCTGGACCAGATCAAAACACCGCCCATCTATGATTTTATACATAAGGCCTTACCCGGGTTCCTGGGTATTGACGAGGCCAGGGTGACCAATGGTGCCAGGGAGTCCAAGTTTGCAATTATACACTCCATGACAAGGGATGGGGACTGGATAGTCCTTGACCAGAACGCACATTATTCCTCATACGTAGCCGCACAGCGTGCCCGGATAAATATCAAGACCGTACCTAATTCCGGTTCCCCGGATTACCATATAGAGGCAGATGGATATGCCGATGCTATTGAAGAAGTTATCAAGGAATCGGGCAGGTCTCCTGCACTGGCACTGGTCACATACCCTGACGGCAACTACGGCAACCTGCCTGATGTTAAAAGAATAGCAGCCTTATGCCACCTGTACGATGTGCCCTTGATCTTAAACGGCGCATATTCAGTAGGCAGGATGCCTGTAAATGCAAAAGACCTGGATGCTGATTTCATAGTTGGCAGCGGGCATAAGTCCATGGCAGCATCCGGTCCGATAGGCGTGCTCGGGGTATCAAAAGAATATTCAGATATAGTATTTGTGAAATCACCTACAAATAAGGTAAAGGAGATCGAAATGCTGGGATGTACTGCCAGGGGTGCTACTATTATGACAATGCTCGCATCCTTCCCAAAAGTAGTGGAGCGTACCAGGCACTGGGATGAGGAAGTGGAAAATGCCAGGTGGTTCTCTTCCCAACTGGGAGACCTGGGACTGGTACAGATGGGGGATAAGCCCCACAACCACGACCTGATGTTCTTTGAAGCGCCTGTACTGTACGAAATGTCACAGACAGCAAAAGGCGGGCGGTATTTCCTTTATAAGGAATTGAAGGCTCGCAAGATACACGGCATCAAGGCCGGGTTGACAAAGTTCTTCAAGCTCAGCACCTTCGGAGTATCCAGGGATGACCTTGGAACGGTGGTGTCTGCTTTTGATGAGATCATCAATTCATAACAGGCCAGTGCAATTCATGTGTCATCGGTTAAGAGTAATATTGTGATAGAACACGGATTGCACGGATGACACGGATGCGCGCGGATACGAAAATAAATCCGTGAAAATCCGTCTAATCCGTGTCATCTGTGTTCTATTTAAACTAAATTGGTTAAT
>JAUVLO010000141.1 GCA_030600695.1 Methanosarcinales archaeon
ATCCATGTGCTGGACTGTCCTCAGCACAGTGCCGTCCCCGCCAATGGTTATCACCATCTGCACACCAAGCTCGCGCATCCGGGCCACTGGGAAGCCTTCAATGCCCAGCTCACTTGCAGTACCCGGGTCAACATAGATGTCCAGCTTTTCTTTGAAATGTTCAATAATATCCCTAGCTATTTCTACAGCACCGGGCTTATCGCAGCGTGAGACCACTCCTACTTTTGTTATCATTGATTTCCTCTTCAAACCTTTCCGGTTTGAGATATTAAAAGTAGTATAATATGTTACAGTATTATAACCTATTGTTGGGAGTACAAGAAGTTGCTTACTGACGTTCGCAGTTACTTGAACCTGAATTTCGACTTATTTAGCAACTATGTCATTTGAAAGAAGAATTGTGAGTGGTGGGAATAAGTATCGGCTGTTTGTAAAATCAAGATGGGATAAAGTAAAATAACAATTTACAATTAGGCCATATGACCGCCTCTATATAATATACGTGATCAACAAGGTTGGCTGCCACCTGCCGCCCTAACGGGCTGCGGTGGCAGGGGTAGGGGCAGTCACAACCCTTTTCCAATCCATTCCACAACTTTTCTACCAAGATCAGTCGGATAATATATCAGGTAATTCCCCTCCTGCTTTGAGTATATCAGGCCGCTATCCTTGAGTATAGAAAGATGATATGACATCTTCGAGTATGCATACTCTGTCATCGCAACGATCAGGCAAACGCACATCGGCTGTATACAGAGTGCAAATAACACCCTAAGCCGTACAGGATCTGATATTGCACGGGCGATCGAGTTGATATATCCTATTCTTTGATCATCAGGAAGTAATTCAACAATCCCATCTATTCCACCCTTTTCTTCGAATTCACACCTGATTGAATCCGGTATCTCTGTTTCTTCCATGATTTCAAACTATTTGAAATCCTAATGTTTAAGTATATATTGTTTCAAATATAATTGAAACATCATTATACATCAAATATGACAAAATGATTTAATCTCCCCTGCTGCCGGATCTTCTAAGTTCCGGATAACTTCTCCACAGCTTCATCTACCAATTCCCGGCCGCCCCTGTCAACAAGCAGCTGACCCAGTCGCCTGGCTCCTTCCTCACTGTTATCAAGTGGCACGACCTCATCCACCTTAGCATACCTGTCACCATCCAGCGACAGCACTTCGGCACGTATTCGCACGCTGTCACCCTCGGTAGTAGCAAAAGCAGCAATAGGAACAAGACATCCCCCGCCCAGAATGCTGATGACTATGCGCTCAAGTTTTGTCTCAAGATTACTCTGTGGGTGGTCAAGCAGTGCTGTAGCCCTGTGAGCATTGGTATCCTTAGGCGTCACCACCACAATTGTCCCCTGGTTGGCAGACGGACAGAAATGGTCAGGGTCCAGCCGGTGCACGTCCAGTTCCCAGCCCATACGCTGCAGTCCTGCCTCAGCCAGCAGTATGCCGTCGTACTGGCCTTCTGCGACTTTGCGGCGGCGAGTATCGATATTACCACGCAGGTCCTTGATGACCAGATCAGGCCTGTATCGTAAAAGCTGGGCCTGCCTGCGCATACTGGTGGTGCCGATCGTGGCCCCTTTGGGCATTTCATCAAGCGAGGAGCCATCCCTGGTAAGCAGCACATCAAGAGGTGAATCCCTTTTCAATACAGCAGCAATAGTCAGTTCATCAGGACGCTCGGTTGGGATATCCTTCATGCTGTGGACCGCGATATCTATCTCACCGTCCAGCATCCTGTCATCAAGTTCACGCACAAAAGCACCCACGCCAGGTATCTGGTGCAGGGGCCGGTCAGTGAACGAATCACCGCTGGTCTTTATGATCTTGCGCTCGCTGTCAAACCCATGCTGCTTTAACATGGCAGCCACCTGGTCAGCCTGTGCCAGCGCCAGGCCACTGCCCCGTGTACCGATTATCATCAATTACGGCCCCAGGTTCTTTTCATATGCCTCGACCGTGGCAGCAATATCATCGTCAGTGTGCGCGGTTGAGAGGAAATTGGTCTCGTACTGTGAAGGTGGCAGGAATACCCCGCTTTTCAGCATCCTGTGGAAGAATTCAAAGTAACTATCCTTGTCGCACTTCAAAACTTCCTGGTAATTGGCAGGGATATCACCAAAGAATATCTTGAACATGGAACCCACACCGCTTACATCATAATCCAGACCCAGGTCGTTTATAGAATCCCTGAGCATTGCCCGCAGGCCGTCACCCGCCAGGTTCACTTTTTCATGGACCTTCTCCTTCTCAAGCACATCCAGTGTGGCAAGGGCCGAAGCCATAGAAAGCGGATGTCCGTTAAAGGTGCCTGCCTGGTACACCTTACCGACAGGAGAGATGTTCTCCATGATCTCTTTTTTACCGCCAATGACACCGATATTCAAACCGCCGCCCAGTACCTTACCCATTGTGGTCATATCAGGAATGACATCATAATATTCCTGTGCGCCGCCCATGGCAAGCCTGAACCCTGTGATAACTTCATCGAATATCAACACGACATCATTTTCCTTAGTAACCGCCCTGACCTCTTCCAGGTATCCTTCCATCGGAAGTATAGGGCCTATATTGCCCATGACAGGTTCCATGATGACTGCTGCAACTTCACCCTCATAGCTGTGTATTGCGTCAACCATGGCATCAATATCGTTATAGGGCACCTGTAGGGTTTGTTTCGTGAACTCCCTGGGGATTCCCAGTGAATCGGGTGCTCCCAGTGTGGTGGCACCGCTCCCTGCTTTTACCAGGACCGCATCATGTGCACCGTGGAATCCGCCCTCTATCTTGATGATCTTGTTCTTGCCTGTATAACCCCTGGCTGCACGTATGGCTCCCATGGTGGCCTCGGTGCCGGTTGAGACGAACCTGACCATGTTGACACTGATAACATTATTGCAGATGCGCTGTGCCAGTTCTACTTCGAGTTCGGTGGGTGTGCCGTACAGCCAGCCGTTATCGAGTTGTTTTGTTATTGCTTCTTTGATAGCGGGGTGGTTGTGTCCCAGCAGGAGGGGGCCGTAGCCCATGCAGTAGTCGATGTAGGTGTTCCCATCAACATCTGTTATCTTTGAACCGCTGGCACTTTTGGTGTAGAACGGGTAGGGGCTTATCGCCCTGACCGGACTGCTTACCCCACCCGGCAGCAGGTCCTTTGCTTTACTGAATAGTTGTTTTGATTTTTCACTGGTCATATGTGATACCACTGGATTTTCAATAATGATAAAATTTCTTATGTGTACTTCGATTCCCGAACAGTGTTATTAGAATTGTACTTTTTACATATATAGGTTAAACATATATGTAAACAATCTGCAGTCGAATATGCTTTTCATTGACCAGATGATTCTTGAGAACGGATGGGATACTATCATGTTCGATTCCCTCTTTGTTAGTCTGGTGTACCCCCTTCAAATTAAATGGTAATTGATCCATGTGTCATCGGTTAAAAGTAATATTGTAATAGAACACGGATTGCACGGATGACACGGATGCGCGCGGATACGAAAATAAATCCGTGAAAATCCGTCTAATCCGTGTCATCTGTGTTCTATTTAAACTAAATTGGTTGATCATAAAAAATCATTGGTTCTTTGGAAAACG
>JAUVLO010000094.1 GCA_030600695.1 Methanosarcinales archaeon
TAAATGAAAAACAGGAGCTTTTTGTAGGCAATATTCTTAAAAGTAGTGAACACTTACTCAACCTGATCAGCAATATTCTCGATATGACCAAAGTAGAAGCAGGAAAAATAGAACTTGCCATTGAGAAAATATCTGTGCCTGCAATCCTGGGTGAAACTTCAGGGCTTGTAGAACAAATTGCCGCAAAGCATAATGTGGTTCTTAAAAGAGAAATTGACCCAAAACTGGACTTTATAGAAGCTGATAGGCAGAGATTCAAGCAAATACTCCTAAACCTGCTGGATAATGCAATAAAATTCAGCAAGAAAGAGGGGGGAACAGTTACATTAATCGCAAAAAAAGATGGTGACACAGCACAATTCTCAGTTTTGGATACAGGCATCGGGATCAAGGAAAAAGATATTGGAAAACTATTCAATATGTTCCGGCAGGTTGACACAGGAGTATCCAGAAAATATCCTGGTACCGGATTGGGCCTTGCAATCTCAAAGCAGCTTGTGGAGTTGCATGGTGGTATGATCAAAGTTGAGAGTAATTACGGTGAGGGGAGTACGTTTACTTTTTTCCTGCCTTTGAGGCAACATTAAAAAATATCTTGTGTCAAAGCAGTCGCTAAGAATCATAAGCTGACGTAAAACCCGTATTGCGTGGCAGTTGGCAGCATTCTTCTAAGCCCCTTTATCTCGTGCATATACAATACAATGAACTTATCTGCTGACTTCTTAAGCTCCAGGAGCTTGATCACCAGGCTGCATTCCACCTCCCCCCGTATCCGTGCCGCATTTGCCCCAAAATCGGGGGTCATTTCAATAATAATCGGAAGCATCAGCCGGTTCCATTGATATTTTGGAACTATGGCTGCAATCATTTCCAGTTCTTTCTTATCTATGGAGATTGTGCTGCCGTTTCGGCTTTTCAATGACGGCTCGGATTCCCTCATCAATTCTCCCAGTGATCTGCGCCTTTCAGGCAGGGACCGGTTCATGGCCTGAACCAGTTTTTTAAATACCCCGTCCCCTGCATCCATACATGTCACCTATTTTAATACATCAACCAGGGCAACCCTTTCCAAGACAAGTTCAGGCATCTCATCTTCCCCTACTGCTTTAAGTTCTGTAGCAGTGATATTAAATAGCTCAAAACCACTATCCATAGTGGTAGTAATATCATACATTCCATCAACTCCCTTTCAGATAGATGATATTACATCTTCATAATTGTTTCCGCTGAGCGATAACTGCCAGATGGTCCGGATGGTATGGTCTGAGTACTTTTTTATCAAGTAAATTGAACTCCTCAACAAGTTTATCCAATTCCTGCTCATACACCATTTTCGGATTTACAGTACTATCTACGCTCCGGGCCTTAATAACCATTATAAGGTATCCACCCGGCTTAAGGAACTCCCTGGCATTGACCAATGCGATCTCAGCCTGGTTGGGCTGGGCCACATCCTGGTATACCACATCTACCGAACCTGCGATAGCCTTGTACGACCCGGGCTGCCTGGCATCTGCGAATATCGGGACCATGTTACTGCGCTGGCTACACACAGCAATAAGATCGCGCATGGTCCTTGCTGAGAACTCGACTGCAAAGACGCGCCCCTTCGCTACTATATCAGAAACATGGCTGGCAGTAGTTCCTGATGCCGCACCCAGGTAAAGGACCCTGGAATCCTCCTTGAACGGTATATTCATCCCCTTTTCTATCATACCGGCCAGCTTACTGCGGTGGTGTGACCATAACCTGTATTCTATCCCATCGACCGTTATCAGTTTTTCACCATATACCTGTATATTTGGTGTCAGGTTCTTAGTGACAAGCCTGGTATTTCCCCCCTCTTCTATAGAAAAGACATTGGGTATATGTGTCGTATGTATCGGCATATGTGTCTTTACGAGTTTTGCAGGCATCAGTATTAAGGAAATAGCTATTTGTCAATAAGATTTTCTAAATATCCTTTTGAGACTTTTTAATGGTATATACATTATAACTTGAGCCCACTACACGAGACTTTTTATTTATATTCTGCCACAGAGCACACAGAGAGGCGCAGAAGGTTGTTATTTTTCTCTGCGTCCCTCTGCGTACCCGGCGGTTTTCCAGTTCGTCTGGAAAATAATAAAAAGTCTCATCCTTTTTTAACGTTTAGGCACATATACTGCACCGGAATTGTAATGACAAAATACTTTGAAGTAACAAGAAGGGATGCAGCCGCACGATTGGGTAAGTTGCTGCTGGACGATCATTATCCCACACCCTTGATCCTGCATCCCGGAGGGGACAGCCCTGTTATCTTTGCAGGCAGCCTGTGGGCCCGGAATATACTATCACCTGATAAAGTGGATTCTGGCAAACTTGTCATCCTGCCAGGTAAACCCATGCCTCTGCATGCCAGGCCCGAAATGATAAAAGAGATCAATGACTCTGTAAAACAGGAACTGCAGCAATGGGAAAAACGAGATGGCGCGACAGGCCAATTAGTACACCCGGCCTGCCCTGATATCCCACATGCAGATATGTATGTCATGGGTGCGGCAAGACAGATGGAAAATAATCCCAGGATGTTGCTGGACACTGTAATTCATATCAAGAACAATACTCCTCCTGATACCGCCCTGTATGCCTCTGCACTGGCAACCCCTGAGAACCTTTGCCTGTTGATCTACCTGGGCATTGATATTGTCGATGACATACTCCCCACGATCAAAGCATATGATGGTATCTACATGATGCCCGATGGTGAATACAGGCTGTCAGACCTGCCAGTACTACCCTGTTCATGCAGCGTATGCACTAATACCAGTGTGGAAGACCTGCAGGAAATGAGCGCACAAGAGCGGGGTAAACTGGTAGCCCGGCATAATGTGAACAGGCTGGCAGAGGAAAAACAGCTCGCAGTCCAGCGTATCAGGGGCGGTGATCTCAGGGAATATGTGGAAGGAAAATGCCGCAGCAGTCCCTGGCTCACTGCACTGCTCAGGCTCATGGACCAGGAACATGTGTACCTTGAACAGCATACGCCCACATACCGCAGTGGTACCATGTACGCAAATACTTCTGAATCTTTGGACAGGATAGAAGTAAGGCGGTTTGGAGATAGAGTACACTCACAATACCAGGCACCTGCTGCAAATATACTGCTGCTGCTCCCCTGCTCTGCCCGTAAGCCTTATTCCATATCCAACAGCCACCAGTTGTTCAACCGTGCCACTGGCAGGAACAGGCGGGCATTGAACGAGGTGATAATCACATCGCCACTGGGTATAGTGCCGCGGGAACTGGAACTGGTATATCCTGCCGCTCATTACGATATACCTGTGACAGGACACTGGGACCTTGACGAACGCGCCTGGGTGACAGGGTGCCTTGTGGATTACCTGGAAACCAATAAGTACTCACACATAATTGCCCATGTGGATGGTGCCTACAGGGATATATGCCAGAGTGCTGCCGAAACGCTGGGTCTTGATATTATATTCACTGCCCAGGGCAGCGTTACATCCACCCGGTCACTGGGAACATTAAGGTCTACTGTATCAGGTATTGTCCGGGACGAGGGGTACGTACTTCGTAAGACCACTGAGATGGCAAAGAACATGTTGAGAGGGATTGCAGATTACCAGTTCGGCAGAGGTGCAGGATGGCTTTTAGTCCCTGATGGCGCTTCCATCAAAGCACCGTTCCCGAAATATCAGGTATATGATAACAAAAAGCAGCTGGCAAGCCTGAATCCCAGGACAGGTACACTTATCCCAACACTTGAAGGTGCCATGCGGCTTCTTGAACTGGGAACATACCAGATCCGGATAGACGATTTTGTGCCCGGCGGCAGCCTGCTGGCACCTGGTGTGGTGGATGCCGATGTGAACATCCGGCCGTCTGACCAGGTGATAGTAGTAAGTGAGCGGGTGCTGGGTGTGGGCAGGGCATTGATGGGCGGTTCTGAGATGGTACGATCTACCAGGGGTATTGCAGTTGATCTGAGGAAGGTCAGGGAGATATAATATGGAAATATCATGTTCATCGCTGTTCTTGTGGGATTATGGTATTGATGAGATAGCAGAGATACTTGGCCAGGCAGGAATAGAGAATATTGAGTTCTGGGCAGAAACACCTGAATTCTGGGGGCACCGCCATGAAGCAAAAGTTGTGGAGCACCTGGATGATGTAATATCCACCTTTTTCGGACACTGCAATGTTCATACACCTATCCTTGACCTGAATCCATCATCTTATAATGAACATGTACGAAAAGCTACCATCAAAGAGACATTTTGGGCCATAGACCTATCCTCAAAGCTGGATGCCCGTGTGCTGACCATACACCCGGGGAACAGGACCGTGCACCGGCAGCCAAGCCCGGAAGACATGGAATGGTTCCTGGACTATCTCACTGTTTGTACAGGATATGCCAGGGAAATGGGTGTTGTCCTTGCTCTTGAGAATCTTTCTCCCAGCTTACGGAACATGTGCTACGAACCGTCCCTTATGGGAGATGTGCTGGCAAAGTATCCTGATCTTATGATGACATTTGACATAGCCCATGCTTTGCAAACAGGTACTGATAATGCCCTGGATTTCATAAATAAACTTGGCGACAGGATCGTGAATGTACATGAGGGAGGTGTGCAAAACGGTACTCCACATTACCCGGGACATATGGTCAGGAATCCCGGGATGATTGAAATACTTGGCAGGCTCCAGGGAAGTGGGTACGATAATGACCTGACCATTGAGATTGACGATAAGCTGATCAAGCGGGATATGTCAAGATCTGATAAGATATCTGTACTAATAAAAGAAAAAGAATATCTTATGCAGGCGTTAAATATGAGATGATAATAAATATCATCCTGGAATATTATCCGAAATATTATTCTAAACTATTATATCCAGGGAAAATAATCGTTTTAAGTTAAAAATATATTTTTAAGATGGAAAGTTTTATTTTATATTATGAGTATTTCATTTCGGAGGAGGAGATTAATATGAAAAATCAATCAGTCAAAGTTTTTGATATTTCCGATGATGAATTTGCTGACACGCTCATGGGTTTGGGGTTAAAAAGGAATGTCGCTAAAGCGCTTACATTTCTTAGAAACGGCGATAAGGTAACCTCACGTGATATTGAGATCGCATCCAACTTAAGGCAACCTGAAGTCAGCACAGCAATGCGTGAACTTAATAATCTTAACTGGGTGATTATCAGGGAAGTGAAAAAACCTGGAAAAGGTAGACCCTTCAAGACATATAAACTGGATAAAAATATTAATACTATCATTACTTATATGGAGAAACAAAAAGTGATGGAATCCAAGACTATGCTGGAAAATATCCAGAAACTTAAACTAATGAATATGTCCAAAAAATGATTTGATCACATCAAAAGGTATATGTGAAATATAACAATGGACAGGGGAATTTAATATTATATCATTAGCTGGAGTCTTGTTTCGGCTGGTTCAGTCCAGTTTTAATCCAGTTTTAGTCAGGTATCAGTCCCGATTCGGTCCAGTTTCAGTTAATGTTATTGAATTCTTGTATCACATCTTTTCCTTCAATAAATACGAGTCCATGTTCATCAGCATACTTCATGGCCCCCTCTTTGGACAGTGCCAGACCGTTCGTTCCATCAAGCATTTCACATATGGCCATGGCAGGGATGATGCCTGCAAATTCTGCAAGTACCACTGACAGTTCTGTCTGCCCGACACGCTCATTGACCAGGCCATCTGCAGCCCTCAACAATGATACATGGCCGGGCGACCTGAATTCGGATGACAGGTCAACGTCCATACCATTCATGGCCTTACTGACGAATTCCCCGATGCGGCTTATGGTCAATGAGCGGTCCTTATCAGTGATACCGGTAAAAGTATCCCTGTGGTTCACCCATAATGAAAAGGAAGATTTGGAGTCATAGGGTATATCTCCGTCCTTTTCTACCATTTTTTGAAGTATCTTTCCGTCCCCATTCGAGTCTGAATTGCGTAGAATATCTGAATAAAAAGGAAGTCCAAGTTTACCGGCAGCCGAGGGATGTATGGCCACACAGATCAAACCTCCGCCATCCTTTCGCATATTGTAGATATGAGCGGGTGTAACCATGTGGGCAGGTATGACGAAATCGGTCTCACCCTCACGGTCATCTGAGTCAAAGAGTAATATCATCTCTCCGTTCTTAAGCGCTTCTGCCGCCCGTTGTACTTGATTATTCTCCAAATTGTTCATTATGTATCACTTCAACTTATTCTACTATTACTGTAATTTTGCTGCCATCCTTCAATCCAAGGTGTTCTCTCAGGTTCTCTGTTGATATTATCTCGATGATATCGTTAGGGTAATGTGTCCTGTCCGGTATCATTATGGCCCCCTTGGTGCCGTTGCCCAGGGATACCGGGTAACAGCGCCCCCCTCCGAAGGTGCGGTTCCTGCTGTTGAATCCCTCTATAGTTATCTCGTCCTTCATGTTCAACAGGGTCCGGTATCCTATACTTTCTTGCTCAAGTTTTATATTCAGGGTTCCCGGATAGGGTTCGAATCCCAACAGGTTGACGAACTGGTCATGATATCCTTTAATGGTAGTGTAATACTGCCCCTCGCCCAATCCTGTGATAACATGACCTGTCAGTTCGAGAGGTGTTGAACTGAGTGTGAATATCTTGCGGTATTCCAGGTACTCTGCTTCCAGCACCTGCCGCCCGGCACTGGTTATCTTGATGTTCTGGCCCGCAGGCCTGACTTCACGGCTAATGTATCCTGCATGTTCAAGGGACTGCAGCCGCCGGGATGCAGTCTGGGTACTGGAAATAATATGGTTTGCAAATTCAGATGATGATATCCTGGTAATTCCATCAAGTCCGCCCATTAGTGCCAGTTTTTTAAGTGCTGATATGTCTTCCATTGTATTCGCCATTTTTGAGATGCATATCAAATATGGAGTACACAATATTAAAGGTTGTGGAATAGTTTTCGTAACTTTTTAATTTATTCTGGATAAGTGGGTCATGGCAAAAAAGATTAACCGCAGAGGACGCGGAGGATCGCAGAGGGTTGTTATTTTTCTCTGCGTC
>JAUVLO010000048.1 GCA_030600695.1 Methanosarcinales archaeon
TCAAACTCGTTGATATGTTTCATTACCACAACGTTCTCAACCAATCCCTTCTCAAGGGCTGCTGCCAGTATGGCAGTAACCAATCCACCGGAAGCACCACGGTTGCGTACATTTTCATCAGTTGCATATCCTACAAGCATATCTCCAACTTTAACCTTAACCATATCACTTCACCCCCGCAGGTTTAAGGGGACTTGGTCCCAATTCCTTCACCTTTGCCGTAACATCTTTGATGAAATTGGCGAACTTTTCACCCTCACTGGCAGATATCCATTTCAGGTGCAACCTCTCAGGCTCAAGACCCAATTGTTGCAACATCTCTTCCAAGAACTCGAATCTCACCCGGGTCTTTTCATTACCATTCACATAATGGCAATCCCCGATGTGACATCCTGTGACCAGCACCGCATCCGCACCTTCAAGGAAAGCATTGAACACATGCAAGGGATCTATCCTGCCCGAACACATGACCCTGATGACCCTTGTAGATGCAGGCTGCTGGAACCTTCCCATTCCTGCCGTATCCGCACCGCCATAACTGCACCAGTTACAGCAGAACGCCACGATCTTTGGAGTCCATTCCTGTTCTGTCATCATCACACCTCCCCATAAGCAAACACCTTCTTAACCTGTTCCAGCAGCTGAACATTTTTGAAATGACTCTGCTCCAATGCACCTGTGGGACAGGCTGCCATACATGTACCGCAACCCTTGCACAGGGCGGATATGATCTTCAACTTATTATCTTCAATTGACAGTGCCTGGAAAGGACACATAGGTACACAAACACCGCAACCCACACAAATATCTTCATTCACTTTAGCAGTGATACCCTCAGTCAGTGCCTTACCCTGTGCCAAAAATCGTGTTGCACGGGCTGCACATGCACTGCCCTGTGAAATCGAATATGGAATATCTTTTGGTCCCTGGGTCATACCGCCAATAAAAATACCGTCCAGTGTAGTGTCAACAGGTTTCAACTTCGGATGGGCTTCCATCATGAACCCGTCCGCAGCCCGGCTCACCTTCAGGATCTGCCGTATCTTCTCAGTACTCTCCGGCGACACCGCGCCCACACTTAAGACCATCAGGTCAAGCTCCAGGTTTACGATCTCATTGGTCAGGGTATCCTCTATCCTGGCAATAATATTGTGATTACCATTCTCATCCTCGGTAACCTCTGCAGGTCTGCCTCTTATGAACCTGATACCCATATCCCTTGCCCTGTTATAGAACTCCTCATACATCCTGAAAGGCGTTCTCATATCCATATACATAATATAAACTTCTGTATCAGGATATTTTTCCCTGAGTAACTGGGCATTCTTCAAAGAAGCCATACAACAGAAACTGGAACAGTATATGTTAGAGTGCTTGTCCCGGCTTCCAACGCACTGTACAAACCCTATTCGCTTGGGTGGCTTAACATCACTTGGTCGCACTACTTTACCCATTGTCGGTCCGCTGGCATTGATAAGCCGCTCAAACTCCATGGTAGTGATTACATTATCGTACAAACCGAACCCAAATTCATTCTTTGGTTCAGGATCGTATACATCAAAACCTGCAGTTACTATAATAACGCCTACATCAAGTTCAGAGAAGGTTTCCTTTTGATCCATGTCAATAGCACCGCGCTCGCATGCCTTTATGCACGCACCGCAGCCAATGCAATTTACTTTATCTACCAGTGCCCGCAATGGCACTGCTTGAGGGAATGGAGTATAAATAGCCTTTCTGGTACCTATCCCTTCATTGAATTCAGTATATGGCACCTCAACAGGGCACGCCTCACTGCAAAGTCCACAGCCGGTACACTCATCGATATTGAGATACCGCGGCTTGTGCTTCACCTTTACCTTGAAATTACCCACATAACCATCCACTTCCGTAACTTCAGAGTAGCTCATGATCTCGATATTCTTATTCCTGGCAACTTCCACCATCTTGGGACCCAGGATACAGATACTGCAGTCATTGGTCGGGAACGTCTTGTCAAGCTGAGCCATCTTGCCTCCGATTGAAGGTCCCTGTTCCACCAGGTATACCTGGAATCCCATGTCGCCAATATCCATGGCTGCCTGCATACCTGTGACACCAGCGCCTATAACCAGCGCTTTATTCGTCACCGGTACTTCGCTGGATTCCAGGGGCTCCAGTAATGCAGCCCTTGCCACACCCATACGGACAAGCTCTTTTGCTTTCCTGGTAGCGTCCTCTTTCTCCCACATGTGTATCCAGCTGCAGTGCTCCCTGATGTTCACGAACTCGAACAGGTAGGGATTCAGTCCTGCTTCCTCTACACATGCCCTGAAAATGGGTTCGTGGGTCTTTGGCGTACATGA
The DNA here is from genome assembly GCA_030600695.1 of Methanosarcinales archaeon. Lineage (GTDB taxonomy): Archaea > Halobacteriota > Methanosarcinia > Methanosarcinales > Methanocomedenaceae > Methanocomedens_A. Next base: position 2,346 of record JAUVLO010000048.1, read on the forward strand.
CGCCACAAGCACACGGTTCAGGTTCATATCCCTGATCGCCTTCTTGATCTCTGCCTGTCCGGCATCACTACATGTATACTTATTAACAACAGATGTGACCACATTCGGCAAGGTGGAGATATAATCTGCCACTGCATGACAGTCAACCGAGCCTGCAATGTTCACACCGCATTCGCAGATAAAAGCCCCGATCCTTAGTTCTTCTGCCTGCGTTTTTTCAGTATTTGTTTCTTGTTGAGTCATATTTATTCCTCCACCCCTTTATGTTTCAAGGGATTCGGCCCAAGGGCTCTTATCTTTTCTACAAAATCAGTGATCGTTTCCTGGAATTTCTTGCCCTCAGCAGCAGACACCCACTCAAGGTGCAGCCGTTGGCCAAGACCTAAGTGTTCCAGTGCATCCACCATCTCCTTCATCCTTTCGTCGGTATGCACATTGCCCTCAATATAGTGGCAGTCACCGATATGGCACCCCGTGACCAGGATGCCGTCAGTACCTTCCTTAAAAGCTTCGAGGATATGTATGGGTTCAATCCTGCTGCTGCACATCACCCGTATGATACGGCTGTTTGTGGGATACTGCAATCGTGATACACCTGCCAGATCGGCTCCGGCGTAACTGCACCAGTTGCAGCAGAATGTTAATATATCGGGTTCGAACTCGGTCATTTATATCCCCTCCCCGTACGCCTTGACCACAGCCATTATCTGTGGCGTTGTGAAATGTCTTGCAGTTATTGCACCGGTCGGGCACTCAGCAGCGCAACATCCGCATCCCTTGCACACAGCCGGGTTGATCTCGCTCTTTTTTGTGATATAAACGATCTCTTCGGTCTCGACCGTGACCTCTTTAAGCTCAGGTGCTTTATACGGACATACCAGGGTACACCGGCCGCAGCCAATGCACAGGTCGGGGTCAACCACTGATACATTTCCTATACTCTCTAAGAAATCCCTTGAAAGGATAGTACATGCACGGGATGCAGCCGCAGATGCCTGGCTGACAGATTCGTCTACCAGTTTAGGTGCCTGTGATGTCCCGGCAAGGAACACACCATCGGTCGCACATTCTACAGGCCGCAGTTTAATATGCGCCTCCAGGAAGAACCTGTTAGCATCCAGCGTTACCTTGAACATTGGTGCAAGCAGTTCATTAGTCTCAGGAGTGACCATAGGTGTACTCAAGACCATCAGGTCGTAATTGATCTCGAAATCCATATTCATCAGGTGATCGAATACACGCACTGTTTTTTCGCTCACTTCGGGTTCTTTGTCCTCGCTATAGCGCATGAATACCATACCAAGTTCCCTGGCTTTTGTATACAGTTCTTCCCAGACCCCGAATGTCCTGATATCCCTGTATAATATTGTGACATTCCTATCAGGGTCGGATTCTTTTAGCCGGATGGCATTCTTCATAGCAACAGTGCAGCAGGCCCTTGAACAGTAAGGCCGATCATCATTTCGCCCGCCGGCACACTGTATGATCACTACGTTCTTAGCATCCAAACCCTCATCCAGTCTCTGCTCAAGCTGGCTCTGGGTTATGATATTTGAATATTCGCCGTATGAGAAGTAACCTTCGGGCTCAAATTCATTGGCGCCGGTAGCAATAATAGCTACACCGAACTCGATATCCTCATCAATATTCGCACCTTTGATATGACCCTTGAAATTACCCATAGAGCCTTCCTGTTCGGTCAGTTCAGTTTCTTTGTGCACAGTAATATTCGGGTTGGATTCCACTTTTTGTATTAAGGGTTCCAGTACTTCCTTAGTAGTGCGTCCGTCCTGGAGATGTGTGAACTTAAGCAGCATTCCTCCCAGCCCGGACTCTTTCTCAAGAAGCGTCACTTTGAATCCTTTTTCACCAATATCAAGCGCAGCATTCATACCAGCGATACCTCCGCCGATCACAAGAGCGTTATTGTTGAACTCAAGTTTCTCCTTATACAGAGGCTGCAATAAGTTGGCTCTTGATACGCTCATCCTGACAATATCCCTGGCCTTCTTAGTGGCTTCTTTTTTATTGTTCTGGTGAACCCAGCTGCAGTGTTCCCTGATATTTGCCAGTTCGAACAAATACGGGTTAAGACCGGCTTCCATCAGTGTTTCCCTGAACAGCGGCTCATGGGTTCTTGGCGTGCATGATGCAACTACCATATGGTTCAGGTTATGCTCCCTGACCAGATCAGCAATACCCTCCAGACTGTCTGTACTGCAGGCATATACTTCCTCTTTTGCGAACACAACATGCGGCAGAGTCTTTGCATATTCTACTACATCAGGTACATCTACTATATTGCCAATGTTTATCCCGCAGCGGCAGACGATCACACCGGTTCTGATCTCATCCCCCATTTCCTTCTCAGGCGGGTACTTTTTCTCAGTTACCAGGGTCCCTCTTTCACTGGATAACAACGATGATGCTTTACTGGCAGCGCCGCTGGCATCTGCTACAGTGTCAGGGATGTCCTTTGGAGCCTGCATGGCACCGCAAACGAAAATACCAGGTTTTGACGTCTCCAGTGGACTATCTATCTTTGTCTTGACAAAATCGTTATCATCCATCTCCACGCCTGCTATCTGCGCCAGGTTCTTACTGCTCTCAGAGGGTGTAAGTCCGATAGACAGCACGATCATATCAAACTCTTCATGTTTGATCCCGCTGCCGTCCTCTGCCTCATATTTTAATGAGATATTATCTGTCACAGGGTCAACTTCCACACCCGACGGCCGGCTGTGGACAAAACGTATTCCCTTCTCATTCCTGGCCTTCTGGTAGAATTCCTCGAATCCCTTACCAAAAGCCCGTACATCAATATTAAAAATAGTAGTCTCAAGATCAAGATCGTGTTCCATGGCCACCATAGCTTCCTTGGTGGCATACATACAGCAAACACTGCTGCAGGTCTTGCGACCGATCTCGGGACTACGCGAACCTACACACTGTATCCAGGCTATCGCTTTCGGATGCGTGCCGTCGGCAAGCGTCACATGACCTTCGAAGGGTCCTGATGAGCTCAACTGCCTCTCGAATTCCAGGGATGTGACCACATTGGGATGGTCGACCCTGTACTGCTCCAGGTTTGAAGCATCGTAGGGTTCGAATCCTGTATTCAGGATAATACTTCCCACATTGATGTCTACTTCTTTGTCTGTATCCTCATAATTAATAGCATCGTTCTCACATGCTTTCTGGCAGTTGCCGCATTTACCCTTTGTCAGGTATAAACAGTGTTCTGCATCAATGGTAAATACTCTCGGCACTGCCTGGGGGAATGCCAGGTAGATGGCTTTTCTATTATTCTGGCCTTCATTGTATTCATCAGGCACTTTAACAGGACATTTGGAAACGCACAACCCACATGCTGTACATTTATCCGGATCCACGTAAGTGGCCTTGTTTTTCACAGTTACTGTGAAATCACCGGGTTCACCTGTAATTCCTGTGATCTCACTGTAGGTCATGAGTTCAATATTAGGATGGCGGGCCACTTCAGCCAGTTTGGGAGACAGGGTGCACATCGAACAGTCCAGTGTTGGGAATGTTTTATCCATCTGGGCCATCTTGCCTCCGATTGTTGTGTTGCTCTCGATCAAATAAACCTTCAATCCGCTGCTTGCCAGATCAATGGCGCTCTGGATACCAGCTATTCCTCCGCCGGCAATAGCCACGGCACCCACCAATTTACTCATTTGCACCACCCCTGATCCTCTCGACCTTTTTATTGAATTCTTCATTTATTATCAGGTTCTGGTTAATACCCAGTTCCTCTGGTGTATAACCCATAGCAAGTCCCAGAAGCTGTGAATAGTGGATCACAGGTATATCATATGCCTTATCGAATTTTTTCTTGATCTCTGTCTGGCCGACATCAAACTGCAAGTGACAGAAAGGACATGCATCAATGATACAATCCACCCCGGCTGCTTTCATGTGCTCCAGTTTATTCACCACCATCCGGAGCGAAGTATCAAGTACTGCCGTACGTGCACCGCCGCCTGCTCCGCAGCATGCCATCTTGTCCTCATACTCAACGCTGGTAGCTCCTGTTGCTTCCACTAATTCATCAAAGAACCTGGGGTTCTCTGTGCTTCCAAGATGCCTCTCTTTACTTGGTTTGACCAGATGGCATCCGTAGTGAAGGGCAATGTTGAGGTCCATAGGGATGGTAACTGCTTGTTTGATCTTCTCAGCTCCAACTTCCCTGGAAAGGTACTCGATAATGTGGCGCACTTCGATCGTACCTTTAAATTCATGTCCGATCTCCTTCAGTATCTTATTAACTTCTTCTCTGAGTTTCGAATCTTCTTTCATGATATTGTTGGCATCGACCAACGATCCGAAACACCCGTTGCAGACAGTCAGGATATCCAGTCCCATCTCTTCCGACAGCGTTACATTCCTGGATGCCAGTGCCAGCCATGTGATCTTGTCAAATGACCTGAACACTCCGGGAGCAGGACAGCAGGAAGCACCTTTTAGATCTTCCAGTTCAATGCCCAGTTTATCAAGTGTCTTTATAGTAGCAGCTTCTATGCCAGGATATCGATTGGGTGCAATGCAACCCAGGAAGAATGATAATTTATTCATGATGTTTCCTCCTTATCAGCAACAAGTTTATCAAAACCGGAAATCTTTAACAGTTTCTGGACCTCGCCCAGTGCATCCTCGAACTTATGCACAGTAGGCGGAGTATCATCCAGTCCTACGTCCTTGCGCTTCTCTTTAGCTTCGTCATTAATTGGAACTGCATGTCCGGACTTGATCACCAGCTGGCTTACCTTCCTGTGATTATCAAGCATAATACCATTATCGATCGCAATGGTCCTGATCTTCAGCAGGGTATCCACATTCTTAACACCCTGGGGACACCTCTCCTGGCACTTGTAACATGTAGTGCAGTACCAGAGATATGGGCTGTTCAACAGGGCGTCCTTCATGCCCAGGTTTGCCATACGCAGGAACTTACGGATATTGTATTCGGGTTCCTGTTCGGCCATGGGACATCCGGAAGTACATCCTGTACAGTTAAAACACAGTACGATCTTTTCAGCACCAGGCTCTTCAAATACCTCTTTCCTGAACTCCATATCAAAATCAGATGTTTTAATAATATCACTCATATCACTTACCTCCCATCTGCCCGGCAAGGAACACTGTAAGGTCCTTAATATCGTAATCGTACTGCTCGACCGATTCCTGTTCATCCTTCATGCAGTTCAGGTGGGCCAGGCATTTGGGACAGGTAGTAATAAGCACTTCAGCATTGGTAGCTTTTGCTTCATCCAACCTGGCCTTGCGAAGGGCCTTGCTCTTGTCATCACAATTCATCATTGAACTTACACCGCAGCACCAGGCATCGTTCCTGTTGTGTTTCATTTCCACTACTTCACTGCCTGCATTGGCAAGTGTGTCCCTGGGTGCATCGTATTCGCCCATATGCCTGCCCAGCCTGCACGCATCGTGGTATGTCACCTTAATTCCTGAATCGATTCCCAGATCGGCATCCTTCAGGACCTGGCTGATGTGAACAACCTCTATAGGCAGGTCATAGTCCAGGCTTAATGTGCGGTAACATTCTGCACATGATGTGACCAGCTTTTCGATACCACTCTCCTTTATGAGCCTGGTATTCTGTTCTTTTAGTTTCTCGAATGTTCCTTTGTCCCCCTGCCAGAGCTGGTCATGCCCACAGCATTTCATCTGTATAAGCTTGGGGTCCTGGTCTATACTTTTTAGTAATTTCACTGATGAATCTGCAATTGATTTGAAATCCACATCCAGCTCAAAGAACATATCATGAAAATCGAGACAACCGGGATAGTAACCAATTTTTGAATCATTGTTTCCAACCTCTTCGAGGCTGGTTTTACTCTCGTCCAAGTCTGCCATCAGGTCAGATATCAGGGTAAACACTCCCTTGTGAGCTATATCACCATTTTCATTACTATCCCTTACTTCTTTGATAAATTCAGGATAGTCAACGCCTTGCGGACAGCCGTCATAACAGAGGCCGCAGGTCAGGCAGTTCCAGATATCATCTGAAGTCGTCCTGTATACGTTGTTGAGGTAAATAGTGTTTCTCGGCGAGGTTTTGATTACCCTCCTAACCGGACAGATGGCAGTACATTTTCCGCATTGATAGCAAAGTTGAATATTTGAAGACGTAATAGTCACCTACCATATACTATATTATATGGATATTATCTGTACATATAATATCTGTAAATATGTGCAACAATAATTTTGGCTTAGGGATGCACCAAAACTATAAAATCAAACAAAACACAAGATACGTATAATGTCAATTTCTATCGGACTGGCCGGAAAACCCAATTCAGGCAAGAGCACGTTCTTCAATGCTGCTACACTTGCCAATGTTGAGATGGCAAACCATCCATTCACAACTATTGATGCCCACCACGGGGTCACCCATGTAAGAGTTGAGTGCCCATGTAAGAGCCTGGGCAAACAATGCGGTCAATGCCAGGACGGTGCCAGGTTCGTGCCTGTGGAGATCATAGACATTGCCGGGCTTGTCCCGGATGCCCATAAAGGAAAGGGGCTGGGCAATGCATTCCTGGATAACCTGGGGCAGGCCGATGCCATCATACATGTGATAGATGCATCGGGGGGCACAGACATCGAAGGTAACCCGGTAGGCATTGGTCAGCATGACCCTGTTGATGATATTGAATTCCTTGAACACGAGATCACTATGTGGATGTCCGGTATCCTGAAACGCAACTGGGACCGGCTCTCCCGCAGGATAAAGGCCGAGAACCTGAAATTGGAGCGGGTTATCTCTGACCAGTTGCAGGGTGCGGGTGTGAACGAACACCAGGCAAGGGTGGTGCTGTTAAAGATGAACATGCCTGACGACCCGACCAGATGGACGGAAGAGGAGATGGACGCACTGGCAGATGCCCTGCGCAAAGAAAGCAAACCCCTGATAATCGCTGCCAATAAGATGGATATTGCGCCACCTGAACTGGTAGAACGTCTTATGTCAGCAGACCGTGTGGTGGTACCCACGTCTGCGGCTGCCGAATATGCCCTGCGCATGGCCGCTAAGAGCGGTGTGATAGAGTACCTGCCCGGTGATAAGGAGTTCAGGATCAAAGCAGAACTGAACGATGCCCAGAAGGCGGGGCTGGACAAGATCAAGATGCTCCTCGATGAAAAAGGCAGTACCAACATCCAGGAGTGTATCAATACCGCAGTCCTGGAACTGCTGGACCAGATAGTGGTCTATCCGGTCGAGGATGAGAATAAGTACACAGATAAGAAGGACAGGATGCTGCCGGATGCATTTTTATTGCAGCGCGGCTCAACGCCTCATGATCTGGCATATATGGTCCATACTGATATTGGTGATGGATTCCTGCATGCAGTGAATGCCAAAACCAAGATGAGGATGGCTGAAAAACATGAACTTGAAGATGGTGATATAGTAAAGATCATCTCTACTAAATAATAGGCTCTTCGCTGATTTGTGTGGGTTAGTTTTTATGGGAGTAGATTGCTATTTTTAGTTGTAAAGATTTGGATACGTTTATGTGAATTGCCAGTCGGAAATTATATCTGATTATAAAACAAAAAATGGCAATCCAGTCATTGTACTGCTTGATCCTGGAATACTATACGGAGGAATACATGGTTTTGGTCATTTTGTAGTGATCACAGGATTCGATAACAACAATATCACCTATCATGATCCCGATATTCCAGATGGCCAGGATGCAAAATGTAGTATTGAGAGATTTATGCAAGCATGGTCAGCTTTAAAATGCTGGGTGATCAAACTCCAGAAGGTGAAACAATGAAGTCCAGGGAAATGTATGAAACTGCTCAGGAGTACCTTATCAAGGATTTCTGTCGAAAATCCTCTATAGAAAATATGGGAAATCAGGTATCTGCCGGTGATGTGTATTACGACAACAGCACTAAAACATGGAATGTAAAGATAATCTCCAAAACCCCACACGGCATATTGATAGTTGGAGAAATGCACCTCGACGATGAGAAAACGATCGTCTATGTAACACCGGTTGAGCAGGTGTTGAAAATACTTAGGTCCAAACTTAAGGAAGAGCGCGTACTGATCGATGTGCCGGCCGATGCACTGGCGCGGATCAAAGAGACTGTACCGGATGTGACTGTATATGGGTGACAGGGGGAGTTTTCCACCCCCCTACACAAATTAGCGATGAGCCAAATAATATATTACCCTATTGTTGACCCTATTGTATAATTTTATTGTATAATCCTACTGTAGATGATTATATCCTGTAATAACGATAAAACGAGATGCTGGAGATTAATCTATCTCCATTTCCTCAATCCCGTTCTCATCTACTAATTTTTTTATCCTCTGTGTGGCAGCATCCAGTTTCGAAGAGCATTGCCTGGTGAGGGCTATTCCACGCTCGAAAAGCTTGAGATTTTCTTCAAGGGAATGTTCGCCACTTTCAATCTTTTTGACAATCCCTTCAAGCTCGTGGAGTGCATCTTCAAACCCGGTATTATCATTCTTGGCATCATTACTGTTATCTGTCAAACGTCTTCCTCCGTACTATTTACGTTACAATATATCTTACCGTCAATGACCCGTATCTCCAGCGCATCTTCTTTTTGTACTTGTTTGACGGTTCTTACGATCTCATCATCATGCTGTACAATGCTGTATCCCCTTTTCAGGATATTCAGCGGACTCACAGCATTGAGCCTGCCGACACATGATTCCAGTAATTTGCGGTGTTTCTCAAGGTCCCTGTAAGTAGTGCTTTTGAGCCGCATCTCAAGTTCATCTGTCCTTTGCATAAACTGGTTCAGTGTACGGCCAAAAAGCCTGACATCCACACTATTTTCGAGATGCTGCAGATGATTTGAATGCTGTTCGACCAGGTTTTCGATCGATGACACGAGGCGGGACTTAACAGCATCTACCTGGTTCTTTACTTCTTTACGGTCAGGCACCACCAGTTCGGCTGCGGCTGACGGTGTGGGTGCCCTTACATCGGCAGCCAGGTCTGCTATGGTAAAATCAGTCTCATGGCCCACAGCAGATACAACCGGGACCTGTGAATTGAATATGGCCCGTGCCACTGCTTCACTATTGAAAGGCCACAGGTCTTCCAGTGAACCCCCTCCCCTGGCAAGGATAATTACATCAACATCCATCCGGTTCAGGCGTTCAATGGAACTAACAATACTTTCGGCTGCCATCTCGCCCTGTACAATAGTGGGGGCTACCAGAATGTCTACAGGAAAACGTCTCCTCGTCACATTGATGATATCATGTACCACGGCCCCGGTCAGGGATGTGGCTACGCCAATGCATCCAGGGAAACGCGGCAGTGGCTTCTTATGTTCTGCATCAAACAGGCCCTGTGCAGAGAGTTTTTTCTTAAGTATCTCCAGTGCCCTGTGCAGGTCCCCTATACCATCAGGTTTTAACGCAGTTACTACAAGCTGGTAGCTGCCCCTGACCTCATATACATCGATATCGCCAAGAGCCAGTACCTTCATTCCTGATTCAGGCTTAAATGCCAGGTTCTTGCAGTAGTTCCTGAACATTACGCAGCTAAGCTGGGCCCCGCTGTCCTTCAGTGTGAAATATTTATGTCCTGATCCGTGATTGACAAGGTTGGATATTTCACCTTTCACCCATATCCTGTGGAGCAGGGGGTCCCGGCCGATCACATCCCTGACATAATGGTTGAGCTCCCCTACTGAATATATCACCGTCTCATCAGGTCCGCCTTGAAAATCAAGTAAATTCACACATGTAATATTGTAGTGATAATGTATGATACTTTTGTTAGCGGGGTGAAAGTAATTCAAAGGAATGAGTCGATAGTCATAGAGCCATCCAGGTCATCTTCAGATATCGTGGAAGATTCGAATACTGACTTGCTGACCTTTATCGGAACATTCCGCCGCACTGCCAGGGAGATGCAATCACTTGGCCTGGCATCTATGTCCATGGTAGAACCATTATATGACAGGGTGACCCGGGCATAATAGATACCATCCTGTATCTCATCTATCTGGACACCTGTTACGGTTGCGCCCAAACGTTCGATGATGGTCATCATCAGGTCATGGGTCATGGGCCTTTGAGTAACCTCATTATTCAGGCCTGAATGAATGGAAACACCTTCGGCCATCCCCACATAGATAGGCATGATCTTCCCATCCTCACTTGAAATTATGACCATAGGGGTCGGGCCATGGGCGGTATTGATCATATAGACACCCTTCACGTTTGCCAGGATAAATTCGTCCATGCAATATAATCTACCGTAGTACGTAAAAAGGTTTGTTAAGGGGAACAGATATTCACATTCACAAGTTCCTGCGGAACATTTCAATACCTTTAGCCGTATTGCTTAGAAGCTCCTGTGCCAGCCCCTGGGAAGGCCATGAGCCCAGTCCGCAATCGGGTCCGGCGTACCTTATACTATCACCGAACATCCCGTAGGCATTGGTAAGTCTCCCGGCAATAACCTCAGGGGTTTCCATATGGGTGACCACTTCCATGAGTTTGTCTGTTTCCTTCCATACATTGGTATTGTACTTCTCGTTAAGCACTGCAGTCAGGCCGAATATATCGGTCCTGGCTATGCCTACCCTCAGGAATGTATCAGATACCTGTAAGTCAGCACGGTCAATGAGCTCCAGGTACGAAGGGCTGGCAGCGGATTCGACCCCTATTACATTAATGGAAGGGACCTGGCAGACCAGCTTGTAATTAAGCGGGGAATGCAGGTGTATCTCAGTGTCGATACCGTGTTGGTGTGCACTTTCCCCGGCCGCGGTCAGGGCCTTTATGATATCCTCATCGTTAAGCATGATCTGGGGATTAATACCGATGCTGGGCTCGTCAATGGAAACGGTAACCACGTTGAGGTCGCCCGAATGCCCGATTGAATTCTTAACGAACCTGTCAATGCTTTTGGCAAAGGTTAACAGCACATCACCGTAGGATGTTCCCCCGAACTCCTTTAAATAAAGCTCAACCGGACCGGTAACGCATACACGGATGTCAAGGGGTTTGCCGTGCTCCTTCCTGTACTTTGCACCAAGGGCCAAAAGAGCTTCAAGTTCCAGTATCTTTGCCTCTGGTTCCCTGACCAGCAGGGGTGCCTCTGTCAGTTCAGGGTCATTGATTATTCT